>JAHEDC010000065.1 GCA_024641425.1 Verrucomicrobiales bacterium
AGATCTCGGTCGGGCTATTGCCGTTGGTGCGTGCGAAAGCGCTGGCGAGGATGTAATCCAGGCGCGCGTCGCCCTGGGGAAGATAGCTGCGGGTGCCGAGTCCATCCGCGTGCCGCGTGTCGAAGATGCCGATGCCGGCCCGGGCGAAGGACGGGATGGGGAAATCGTTCGTGTCGAGGGTGATCGCGTTCGCTCCGGAGAGATCGGCGCCCAGCTGGTAGCTGGCGGGAAAGGTGGATCCATCGAAGAAGCCGGGATTCATGAGGTCGATGCCGGTGTTGATGGAGAGCGGCTGGAAGTTGTCCCAGTCCTCGTTCACGTCGCCGATCACGAAGAGATTGCCCCGCGTGCCGTCGAGTCCGCGCGCGAGGAGGAATTCCTCGATACGATGGGCCTCGACGGCCTTGCGGAAGAGGCTTGCCATCTCGCCGGTGGCCTTCAGGTGGACGGCGACGATCGCGGGGTCGTTGTCGGTGTCGGGGACGTCGACGCGGACGAAGAGCGGATAACGGGTCATTTCCTTTCGTCCGGCGACACCCCGGCCGATCTGAACGGCCTCAAGGATAGGCCAGCGGCTGGCCACGGCGATGTTCTGGCCGCTGGTGAAGTCGCCGCCGGAAAAAGCAAGCCCCGCGAAGGCGTCCCCACGGGTTGCGAGAAAGGCGGGAGAGGTCTGGAAGCCGAGGGAGGTGAGGAGGGCCTTGAGATCGGCGAAGTCGCCCGCATCACTGACTTCGGAGAAGGAAACGACGTCGGGTGCGATGCGGGCGAGCACGTCGCGGAGGGCAAGAAAACCGGAGGAGCCGGGCGCGCCGACGCCGTTGAGCGTGTTGTAGGCGGCAATGCGGATCGCTTTTCCCCTGACGACCGGGCGTCCGGTATCGAGGACGACGAGGGAGGTGGTGCCGACTTTGTAAGTGCCTCCGGGATCGGTCGCGGTGAGAGTGACCGACCGTGGGCCGTCCGGGACGCCGTCGTCATGGGGGGTGACTGCGAACGTGGCGCTGCCGTTGATCGGGACGATGAGAGACGGGGGAACGCTGGCCTCGGAGGGATTGGAACTGGCGAGCGAAATCGTAACGGGAGAAGCCGGTGCGGGGGAAAGGGTGAGCGTTCCCGTAGCCGGAGGGCCGTTTTCCAGAAGGGTCTGTGGAGCAATGGCGAGTGTGATCGAGGGCATGCCCATGCCGCCCGTGAAGGTCTGGCTGATGTTCAGGTTCCCCGGACTGTCGTCCGAGGGCGCGGTCCACAGGAAATCGCCATACGTGTTTCCGCTACCGGAGAGTTGAAGGGAGAAGCCGATGGGACTTGTGCCATTCTCCGCCACCCCGATGTCGACCGATCGCAGTCCGTTTGCCGGGCCATTCGAAGCGGTGAAGCTGCCTTCGTAGGAAAGGAACTGCACCACGCTGGCACCCTGGACGAGGGCCACTCCGTCTGGCCCGCCATTCTGAATGCCGGTGGCGGGGAACGAAAGCGCGCCGAAGCCCGTCGCGTTCTCGTCATCGATCAGGCCCGAAAGCGGAAGGGTGTCGTAGAGTGCCCCGCCATTGCCATTGTAGAGGAGGAGGCTGTAGCCCGCGAGATCCACTCCGGCCGGGCCGGCGATCTCGATGAATTCCCCGGTGTCGTTGCCTTCGTTGTCGTAGTGCAGTTCATTGATGAAGACCTCCTGGGCGGCGCACCGGAAGGCGCACGCGAAAAGGAGCGCGCAGAGCGGGACGTATTGCAGGAAGGACGGGCGCGGAAGGAAAACGGCCATTTTCCCACCATGGCACATCGCCGCCTCGAGGTCGGGAAGAAAGTTGCGCGGCGCAGCCTGTTCCTAGGGAGCGCCGCGGAGGGCGAGGCGGAAGAAACTCGCGGGAATCTGGGGTACCCCGACAAAGTGTTGGAACGAGCCGTTCACATGGAAGATCCCTGAATTGACCGGAATCCACTGGTTGGTGAGGAGACTGCTGTTTTCCTGCAAGACGAAGCACTGCGCGTGGTCGGGCCACCGGAGGGTGACCTCGCTGTCCTCGGAGAGCAGGATTTCCAGTGGCGGTGGCGAACCGTCGTTGGCGCGGTAGTTGTCGAAGACGGCGGACACCGTTGAGGCTCCATCCGTGGAATTGTCGAAGACGACGAGCCCAAGGGTTCCGAAGGCATGGGTGCCGTCGAAGGTGCTCGTCACGGCGACGGGAAGCGAGAGGTCCGCGAGGTCGTAGATCGCGCCTTCGAGATAATCCCCCGACCCGACAAGGACGAGCCGGTAGGAATGGCTTGGATCGTAGGGAGGCGACAATTTGACCGAACCGGAGAGCTCGACGACACCCTCGTTGTCGACTCGGGTGATCTGAATATCGTTGTCTTTGGTCGTGAGGGTGAGCGCGTAGCCGTCCGTGGCTCCGAGACCGGGATTGGGTTGGATCCGGGCAAGGAGACCGATGGCCGGATCGAGACCTCCCGGTTCGCCGATGATGTCGACGCTGACACAGAAAGTAGAATAGAACGCATCCTGACGCAGGCTCGCGGCGCGCGCGGGCCCCGCCCCGCCCGGATTCGGAGACATCGCGCCCGCGATGCGGTACTGGCCGTTGATGACGGAAAAGGAAGCGAAAGCGCCCAAACCAAGTTCGCCCAGAGGGTCGTTGTGGCTCCATCCATTATCGTTGCCATCGTTGAAGTCGTCGTTCTGGGCGACCCCATCGGTGAGAAGGCCGAGAGTGAGAATTGCCGCGAGGGTCATTCCGGGGAAGGGGGCGGGATTGCTTTTCATACGAATGCTGGGCGAGGGGCTAAAGCGTTGCGCCCCAGCGGTTCCAGACCGGAGCGACACACGGACTTGTCAATATCGAGAGTTTGTTCGAAACTGTTGGCTTCTGTCATCTAAAAAATGAGCCTTGATCCCGTCTCCGCGGATCGCTGAAACCTCCAATCCATGTTCTCCATGAAAATGCCCTTTCGCTTCCTTGTTCTTACCGTTGGCCTATGTGTCGCGGCTCCTCTCGCTTTCGGTGGAAATGTTCCCTTCGACGGAATGACGCTCCGGAATTGGAAAACGAAGGACAAGGACAACGGCGAGAACCGCTGGGTTGTCGGCGAGCCCTCCCTTTCGACCGAAAACCCCGCGCAATTCGAGGTGAAGGAGGGCAAGGGGAAAACGATGGCGATGGTGAACAAGGTCGCCGGGCACAACGAGAGCTGGGACATCTATTCGAAGGACGAGTGGGGCAGTTGTCGGATCGATCTGGAGTTCATGGTGGCGAAGGGTTCGAATTCGGGCATCTACGTGATGGGCGAGTACGAGGTGCAGATCTTTGATAGCTTCGGAAAGGAGCAATTGGGAGACGGTGACATGGGGGCGATCTACGGCGCGAGCCCTGCGAGTGTGAACGCCTGCAAGAAGGCGGGCGAATGGCAGAAACTGATGATCCTTTTCGATGCACCGGTCTTCGACGAGGACGGAAAGAAGACGGCGAACGCCCGTTTCGTCCGAGTGACCCTGAACGACCAGGAGATCCAGAAGGACGTGGAGATGAAGGGATCGACGGGTTCGGCCCTCACCGGGAAGGAAAGAGCGACGGGGCCGTTGATGATCCAAGGGGACCATGGGCCGGTGGCCGTAAGAAATATCCGGGTGATCCCCCTCGCCGTGAGTCCTCCGGACGACGGAAACGATTTTGTCAGTCCCCAGGACCTTCGCAAGAGCATCGGGAAGCCTCCGAAGCGATAAGGCAGGAAACGAGGAACGCATTCCTTCGCCACCGGATGGAGTGGAAATGAATCCGATGCTCCTCCGGGAGGGGCGCTGGATTCCGAAATGGGGTTCAACGAGGCGCTCCTGCGTGAGCCGGGGAAGTGGCTGTCGACGGAATCATCCGGCGGGGGGGCGTTTCCCGTCATGCCTCCGCCTCTGGCTTCGGCGAATCGCCTCGCTCCAGAACCATGACGCATTCGAGGTGGCGGGTCTGCGGGAAGAGGTCGAAGGGCTGCACCGAACGCAGGGCGTAGCCAGTGGCAACGAAGCGCTTCAGGTCACGCATCTGCGTGGCGGGATTGCACGAGACGTAAACGACGGCTTTTGGCCCGAAGGCGAAGAGTTGGTCGAGGAAGGCGTCGCTGGAGCCCTTGCGCGGCGGATCGATGATGACCGCGCAATCGCCTCCAGGCCAGGTTACGCCGGCGAAGAGATCCTCGACGCTCCCGGCGAGGAACCTGCAGTTCGCGATCCCGTTCGCGGCGGCGTTCTTCTCCGCCCAGGCGATGGAGGACTCGCTGATTTCGAGGCCGAGCGCTTCCTTGAAGCGGGTGGCCGAGGTGAGTGCGAAAAGCCCGCTGCCACAGTAGGCATCGACAAGATAGGAAGCGCCCGAGGCGGCGGCCTGCTCTCCAACGTAGCCGGTGAAGGCCTCGAGGATGAAGGGATTGTTCTGGAAGAAATCGCCGGCGGGGAATCTGAATTCCAGTTCGCCGACGCGTTCGGTCGCGATGGCTTTCGGGTCGCGGATGACGGTTTCCTCTGAAGTCGCGCGAAGAAGAATGGTGGCACCGTTCTTGTAGTGTGAGGACTTCGCCGTCACCTCCTGGCGCACGCCTGGGAGCGCGGCGTTGATCGGGGCCATCGCGATGGGACATTGCGGGACATCGACGAGATCGAAGCGCCGTCCATTCTGGAGGAAACCAATGGCACCCATGCCGCCCTCGCGACCGGGTTTCTTGAAATGCGGGGTGATCTTCGAGCGGTAGCCATAGCGTTGTGGCGAGGGGATGACCGGGAGGACGTCGAATTCAATCCCGGCCATGTGCCGTAGAAGCTCGCCGACCTGGCGCTGTTTCCACTTCAACTGCTCGTCGTAATCGAGATTCTGGTACTGGCAGCCGCCGCAGGTTCCGAAAAGGATGCACGCGGGTTCGACGCGATGGGGCGAGGGCACGAGGACCTCGACGAGATCGGTCTCGCTATAGCTGGAGTGGTTGCGGAAGACGCGGGCGCGCACTTTTTCGCCGGGGAGGGAGAAAGGAACGAAGACGACCCAGCCGTCGACACGGCCGAGCCCGACGCCGAGATTGGTCAGGGTGTCGATGGTCAGCTCAATCTCCTGATGGTAGGCGAAAGGATGGGGGTTGAATTTTTTCGGCAGACGTTTCAAGGAGGGGATACATGGGAGACAAAGCGCCAAAGCGCAAGTCCCTGTCCATCCGTGGTTTCAATGGCGGGTGTTGCCGGTTAGTGCGAGCGGGATCGCGAGGCAACGGACAGGGATGTCCGTTCGCCGTTGTATCACGGCGTGACGCGAACCCGGTAATGGGCGATACCCGCGGGCGCGTTCGTGTCCTCGTAGCTGACCATGCCGTCGCCCGGAACGGGTAGGATGCCGAGATCGCTCCATTCGCCAACGAGGAGGCTCGGAGACCGTTCGAGATGGTAGGTCGTGCCTTGCTCGCCGTGGAACGCAATGACGGGATTTCCGCTTCCATTGATCGCGATGGCGACTTCGGGCAAATCTATGACAGGCAAAAGAGTGCCGAGACCGCGGAGACCGTCCACGCGAAGGCCGGTATAGCCGACCGAGCTATTGTTGACGACGAATTCCAGGGTGTTGGTTCCCGCTTGAAATCCAGTAGCGATGGTGAAGGGGGTGAGGGCCGTGAACTGGGTGGTCGGGTTCGGGTTCCCGGTGGCGACGCCGTTGAGGAAGATATCCACCCCCGCATTGTCGGTGGCCCAGCTTCCCACGATGATGACGCTCGAGGGATCGAAGTCCGTGAGGTCGAATCCGAGGACATACGTGTAATCGCCCGCGGCACCCATATCGGTGAAGAAGGCGGGGCCGACCCATTTGGAGCGGTCGGTGTTCGCCACCCACGGGCCCGCAGGCGGAGCAATGGGAAAGACGGTGGAGTCCTCGACGATGACCGGATCAAGGGGCGCGCCGTTCGGATTCACCGTCAGCACGTAATGGGAATCGACGGAGCCGTCCACCAAAACGGCGCTGGTTTCGTCCACGCCGGTGTCAAAGAGACCCGGCACGCCATCGCGGACGATGATCGTGGCAACCTCGCTGTCCTCGAAGCCAAAGGGATTCGTCACGGTGACGGAATAGTCTCCCTCATACGCGTGGGTGAGGGGAGGGGTAATGTAAGTGGCCGCATCCGCGTTCGGGATGTCATTTCCCATGAACTGCCATTGGTATTCCAGAGTGGGACTTCCCGTTGCGGTCACGGAGAGTTGCACGATTTCGCCTGTCCCGTAGGTGCCGCCCACGGGATTCGTGGTGATCGTGGGAGGAACATCGGTGGCGACGAGGACGGCGGGATCGCTGGTGTCGGTGCCCTCGCCATTGGTGACGACGACGGTGTAACTGCCCGCGTCGGCGAGCGTCGTGCTGGCGATGGTGTAGGTAGCGCCGTTCGCGTCGGGAATGGTGCCGCCATCCAGGAACCATTGGTAGGTGAGTTCCGCCGAGCCATAGGCTTGGACCGAGAGAACGACGATGTCGCCGGTAGTGACGTCCCGGCCCTGCGGCTGCTTGTGAATGACCGGACGGATACCGGCCGGAACGGCGGCGGCGGTGAGGTTTTCGACACGGAGGCCGGTGAAGCCGGCACCCGCGTTGTTCACGCTGAATTCAAGGGTATTGATACCGGCGACGACCGTTCCGGGCGGGAGAAGGGACGTATTGGCGGTGAAGGTGGTGTAGGCTCCGAATCCGGCGCTCAGAGTGACGCCGGGAACGGGAACACCGTTCACACTGATGGCGGTGCCGGGATTGTCCGTGGCCCATTGCCCTCCGAGAATGAGTCCGGGCGGACGTCCGGTAAGATCGAACGTTGTCTGGTAGATATAGTCGCCCCCGGCGGCGCCGACGGTATCGGCCACCGGACCGACCCACTGCGAGACGGCATTGTTGGGGAGCCAGGCGCCGGGAATATTGGATTGGACGACGGCGGGAATGAGTGGGGATCCGTTCGGGTTGGCCAGCAGCAGGTAATGCGGATCCTCACTGCCGGCGGCAAGCGGCGCGCCCGTGGCGTCGACGCCCGTGTTGAAAAGGAGGCCGGGAACGCTCTCGTAGACCTCAAGGAAGGCGGAATCGCTGGTGTCCGTGCCAAAGGCGTTGGTGGCCTCGACGTAGTAGAAGCCGGCGTCATCCGCTCCGGTGACGTTCACGGTGAGCCTGTTTTCGGTGGCTCCGGGGATTGACGTGTTCCCGTGGAACCACTGGTAGGCGATCGGGCGGGTGCCCGTGGAGGCCGCGGAGAAAGTGATGGAATTCCCGATGATCCGGGAGCCCCCGACCGGCTGGGCGAAGATAGCCGGCGCGGTATCGGCGAGTGGAGTGGCCTCGCGATTGCTGAAGCCGTAACAGTGGATCGAGCCGGCTTGGAGAGGCCAGGTTTCGATGACCAGCATGCCCGACGCGTTTGCCGTGTAGGCGTATTCGAAGCGGATCCCGTTGTTGTTGTCGAAAGTGTCTTGGTCGATCGTCAGGAGATCGGAACCGCTCTTGAAGGTTGCCCAGCGCGCGTTGGGCGCGTCGAAGGCGACCGAGTAGAGGGTAAAAAGGTAATCCTTGCCAGGCGTGAGGCCCGACAAGGTGAAGGTAGACGGAAAGCCGTTGTAAATGAAATCATTGGCGAGCGTACGGCTTCCCCCCGTCACGTTGTTCGCGTCGTTGACGAAGGCGCTGCCAAGGGCGGCGGTGGTGAAGCTTCCGGAGACGGCAGGATTCACGCCCCCGACGCCGGTGAAGAGCACCTCGTTGATCACCGTGCTCGCGGTGGAGCCGAAATTGTAGGCGTGGGTATAGGTGAAGGCCGGATCAACGCCGGAGGTTGCGTCGTCGGTCCAGAGATCGAAGCGCCAGGGCGAGGTCGTGGGCGCGATCTGGAAATCGTCGATGTTCACCGTGTTGTCGGCAGCGGTATTGTTCGCCAGCCGAAGCGCGGCGGTCGAACCTGACGCGGTGAAATCGACCGAAACCCAGAGGTAGGGATTCGTCCCTCCCACCGAACGGATGACCGATGCGATGTGCTGTAGACCGTCGACGAAGACGTTGAGTTGCGGTGTTTCGCCGTTGCGCGCGTTGGCGCGGAAGCTGAGCTGATAGCTTTGGCCATCGACAAGGTCCGTGATTGTGGTGCCGAGGCTGGTTCCACCCGTGCTTTGGATGAAGGCTGTGTTCGTTCCGTGCGGCACGACCCCGTTGTTCGCGAAGGGACTGCCGGCCGCAGGATTCAGGCCATAGCGATCCGTCGGCGTGCCAGACCATCCCGTGATGGCGAAGTTGCCGGAAACATAGCCGGGGAAGACTGTAAACGTATCCAACTCGAAACTGGGGTTTGGAATCGTTTGTCCGTAGGCGGCAAGGAGCGAGAAGTAGGACGTCGCGAGGAAAAAGACGGTTCGTTTCATGGGTTCTGGGGATTGGAGGCCGATGTTGGGAGGCCGAGACTTAACCTGCCGGATCAAGCCGGATGAAGTCAACCGGATTCTACAGGGCAAATTTTCCCTTCCCTTCGCGCTTTGGGGGTAGCATGGTTTGGGCATGAACCCCCCAATGCCTGGTGTCTCGATCAGGACGCTACTCTTTCTGCATTCCCTGATCTATGCGAGCGCGGCCTTGGCCGCGCCGCCTGTCGATTCCGTCGTTGTCTTCAACGAGCTCATGTATCATCCGGCGGATGTCGGGGAGGCCGGAGAGTGGATTGAATTGCACAACCAGATGGGCATCGACATCGATCTCTCGGACTGGTCGATCACCGGCGGTATTGGATTTGTCTTTCCGGACGGGACGATCATTTCGGGTGGGGGGCATCTGGTCGTGGCCCGCACTGCTGGCGCGGTCCCGGGGGCGCTCGGACCGTGGACGGGTGCGTTGGCGAACGGTGGGGAAACGATCAGGTTGCGCGACAAGAACCGGCGCCTCATGGACGAGGTGACCTACGGGGACTCCGGGAATTGGCCGGTATCGCCGGATGGATCCGGAGTCTCGCTGGCGAAGGCGAACGAGGACCGAGCGGGTTTCGAGCCTTCGAACTGGACCCCAAGCGCGCAGATCGGCGGGACGCCGGGAGCGGCGAATTTCCCTCCGCCTCCGGCGCCGGTGAGCGGGCGTGTCATCGATTTTCACTCGGATTGGCGATACAACAACAGCGGCAGTGGTCTTGCTCCAGCGTGGACGCAACCGGGATACGATGACGGACAAGCGGGATGGCAGACGGGCACGGCGGCCTTCGATTTTGGGGCGCCGACGGTCTACGGTCCTTCCTCCGGTGGGACAACGCCTGATTTCCAGGAAGTCACGGGTCTCACTATCTCCGATCAATCGTCGGAGGCGACGAGCAGCGGTTTGAATCGGCCGGCGGTCAATACCGTGAATGGCTCGGGACTGACGGGAGGCGTCCATGGCACCGTCCCGGACGGAACGATGTGGCTGAGTCGGGGAATCCTCGCGCCGGCCGATCCCTTGCCCGCGCACATTACCTTCGATCTTGGGACGTCGGTGAATCTGACTTCGTTCCATGTCTGGAATTACAATGAGAACACGACAAGCGACCAGACTGCCCGCGGGGCGAGGAGTGTGCAGGTTTCCGTAGCCACGACGCCCGGTGGCGCCTTCGCCAGTGTGGGAACGTTCGAGTTCGCGAAGGCAACCGGCACTGTCGGCGAGGCGGGCCAGACCATTGCCCTTGTCCGGAACAACGTGCGTCAGGTGCGTTTCGACATCGCGACCAATTGGGGCGCCTCGAATCAATTCGTCGGCTTGAGCGAGGTGAAGTTCTACAATGACCAACCGGGGACGCCACCTCCTCCGCCGGTCTATCGGGCGAAGATCGGTGCCTTCTTCGCGACCGGAGTCGATGACAGCGGCGACCTCCTCGATCCCGGAGACCGCGATCCGCACTACCTGCACACCGCGACGAACATGGGAGCCATCGTCGAGGCAGGCCATCCGGCCTGGTTGGGGCCGGACGGGATTTCCCAATGGCTCGGGCCCACCGCGAACGGAACCGATAACGTGCCTCCCGGCGCAAGCACCTACCGGCTGAGCGTGGATCTGACCCACTGGCGGGCGTCGACGGCAACCATCGCCTTCTTTCCCTCTGTCGATAATGACCTTACGGCGCTACGCGTGAATGGCACGTTGGTTCCGGGAGTGAGCGGCAGCGGATTCGGAGGCTATCTGGGGCCGTACGCGCTTCCAGCGACTGTCTTCACACAAGGGGCGAATAGCGTCGATATCGAGTGGGCGAACGCGGGAGCGACGGACAATCCCGCTGGATTCCGCGCGAAGTGGGAGGCGACAGGGGAGCCGCTGCTGGCACGGACGACGCTGGCGGCGAACCCGATCACGACTTACTTCCGGAAAAGCTTCGACTGGAGCGGTGACGCTGCCTCGACCTATCAGTTGCGGCTTGAACATCTCCTGGATGACGGCGCGGTCTTCTATCTCAACGGAAGCGAGGTCTTGCGCGTGAATCTGCCGGCCGGAATGGTTGGGAGCGAGACGCCCGCGACGGCGGCAGTCGTTTATCCGCAGTTCAGCGGACTGCTGGAAATCCCTTCGGCCGCGTTCCTGCCGGGTAACAATGTATTGGCAGTCGAGTTACACCAGGCGGTGGCTTCGGACACGGACGCCCTCTTCGGCATGACTCTCGATCTTACGGAAACCCCGCCCTCTCCGGACGCTCCGCCTGCGTTGTCTTTCCATGAGATCGCCGGTGCCAGTGCGGCGGCCGGGACGTTCTTCGTGGAACTCGCGAATGCGGGTGTGGGATCGCTTGCCCTCGACGGCTACCGGGTGCGGGGGGCGGCGGGGCAGGAGTATGTCATTGGGGCCGGGACGACGCTGGCGGCGGGGGGCTACCTCGCGCTGGATGAGGGGACGCTCGGATTCCGGCCCGCCGATGGATCCAGGCTTTTCCTGGTCGCACCGGGGCTAACGTCGGTGCTTGACGGTGCGGTCGTGCGCACCCGACCCAGGGCGCGTTCCGGGGGCGCGTGGCTCGTGCCTTCCACCACGACGCCGGGGAGCGCGAACGCTTTCGTGATCTCCGACGCCGTCGTCATCAACGAGATCCTCTACAACCACATTCCCGGCTTTCTCCCCACCGGGACGACGCCCGATTCCGAGGAATGGATCGAGCTTTACAATCGGAGCGGTGTGCCCGTCGACCTGACCGGTTGGAAACTGCGCGGAGGGGCGGATTACGACTTTCCGAACGGGACGATGCTTTCCGGAGGCGGCTATCTCGTGATCGCGGCGGATGTGGTGGCCCTTCAGGCGAAATATCCCGGCGTAACGGTTTTCGGGAACTGGTCGGGAGGACTGTCGAACTCCGGGGACGTGGTGCGCGTCGAGGATGCCAACGGCAACCCCGTGGACGAGGTGCGATATACGGACGGGGGGCGCTGGGATGGGAAGGCAGACGGTGGAGGATCCAGTCTGGAACTGCGGCATCCGGATATGGATAACGCGCTGCCCGAAAGCTGGGGCGCGAGCGACGAGACGGGGAAAGCGGTCTGGCAGACCTTCACTTATTCGGGCCCGGCCACCCCTCCGCCCGGCAGCAACGACCCGACCCAGTACAACGAGTTTATCCTCGGGCTGATCAACGGAGGAGAATGTCTCGTCGACGATGTCAGTGTGATCAATAACTCGACCGGGGGCACGCAACTTATTCAGAACGGGAACTTCTCGTCAGGCAACGCGAACTTCTGGAGGCTGCTGGGAACCCATGGCCTGCACGGCTTGAGCACGGTGGTCAGTGATGGAGGGAATTCGGTCTTGAGGATCGTGGCCACCGATCCGGCGGAACACATGCACAACCACTGCGAGACGACCCTGAAAAGCGGGGCCTCCTTTCATACCATCAATGGCTCGCAGAACTATGCCATCAGTTTCCGGGCGAAATGGCAGTCCGGTTCCGCGCGGCTCCAGTCGCGTCTCTACTTCAATCGACTCGCGCGGCAGCACCTTCTGCCCGTTCCCGCGAACAACGGCACTCCGGGAGCACCGAACTCACGGCTGTTGAGCGATCCACTCCCCTCGCTTTCGGAGCTTTCGCACTCGCCGGTCGTGCCGGAAGCCGGGCAGCCCGTCGCCGTGCGCGTCCGGGTTTCGCCCGAGGTGTCGGCCGTCGCGGTGAAGCTGCGGTGGCGTGTCGATCCCTCCGCCGTCTGGAACGAGACCTCGATGACCTCCGGTGACAATGAACACTATGTGGGTGAACTACCGGGTCAGGCGGCCGGGGGGCTCGTCCAGTTCCATGTCAGGGCGGAGCCGGCCGCGGCCCCGTCCGTCGATTTTCCAACTTCGGGCCCGGCGTCGCGGGCCCTCGTCCGCTGGTCGAACGGCATCGTTCCACCGGGCCCGGGCTATGGCTTCCGCATTCTCCTGCCGGAGGCGGACACGAACGAGATGCACACGGTGACGCAAGTGATGAGTAACTACTATCGTCCCTGCACCGTCGTCTACCGTGAGAGCGAAGTCTTCTATGACGCGGCCGTGCGATTGCGCTCCAGCGAGCGCGGACGTTACGGAGATCCCCGGCTCGGTTTCGCCATTCGCTTTGATCCGGCCCACAAGTTCCGTGGCGTGCACGAAGTGGTGAACATGGATCGGTCCGCCTACGGTCAGGGAACAACCGGAAGCGGCTTCGGACAAGTGGATATCATGAACCAGCAGGTCGCTTACCGCGCCGGAGGTATTCCCGCCATGTACAACGACCTCGTGTATCTCATCGCTCCGCGTTCGACCCACAACGGCTCGGCCCAGATGACGATGGCCGAGTTCAATGATCCCTTTCTCGACAGCCAATGGGACAAGGGCGCGGACTCGCCGACGTTCAAGCTCGACCTGATCTACTTCCCGACGACGACCTCGACCGGAACTCCCGAGGGATTGAAGAACGCGCAGCCGGACAGTGTGAACGGGGTCAACATCGGACAGCTCACCGGCAGCTCGAAAGAGGATTACCGTTGGCATTTCCTCATCGGAAACGCCCGCAACCGGGACGATTACTCGCGTGTCCTCGCCTTCAACCAGGCTTTCCGAAAGCTCGCGGCGGGCGATGCCGCGGAAATCGAGGCGGCCATCGATGTCGACCAATGGCTGCGCGCTTCGGCCATGATGTCGCTGGTGAACTCCAATGACAGCTACTCGACCGGGGGGTTGCCCCATAACCTGAAGCTGTATGTCCGGCCCGAGGATGGACGCGTGCTCTATCTTCCTTGGGACGCCGATTTCTTCAAGCAGCCGACGAACTTCGCGGTCGCCGGAAATTCCGATCTGCAGCGGCTCATTAACGCGAATCCTGTCTGGCGGCGTTGGTTTTACGGGCACCTCCACGACATTATCGCGACGAGTTACAATGAGAGTTACGTGGGTGAATGGGTTTCCAGGTTACAACCCTACACGACGGCTCCCGGTAACTGGGACGAGATCACGACCTATGTCCGCGACCGCGCCGCCTATGTCCTCTCCCAGTGCCAGTCCGTGTACCCGCAGGTGACATTCGCCGTTACCACCAATGGGGGGAATGATTTTTCCACGGACTCACCGCTGGCCATGCTGGCGGGAAATGCCTGGATCAACGTCAGGGAGATCCGTCTCAGGGGCATTGGCGACGGGTTGCCGGTTATGTGGACGGGTGGAAGCGGTTGGCAGCTTCAGGTTCCGGTAGGGGCGGGCGCGAATACCTACGTGCTCGATGCGTATGACTTTCAGGGGATGCTTGTGGGCAGCGACTCCATCACGATCACCGGAACCGGTGCCGTCGAAGCGGCGAGTGCGGCGAACATTGTCATTTCGGAATTCGACTATCATCCGTCCTCTCCGACCGTCGCCGAGCAGGGGGCGGGATACACGGACGGGGAGGACTTCGAGTTCATTGAGCTGCGGAATATCGGCGCGGCGGGCGTTGATCTGAGTTCCTGTCGATTCGAGGATGGAATTACCTTCAGCTTTCCAGCGGCGACCACCGTGGCTCCGGGAGGCAGTCTTGTCGTAGCCCGTCGTGCGGCCGCCTTTGCGGTGCGTTATCCTGGCGTGCCGGTTGTGGGCGAGTATTACTCCGCCCTCGGAAATGTGCTCAAGAATAGCGGGGAGCAGCTGAGTCTCCTCGATGCCGCGGGGGCGGATATCAAGCGATTCGTTTATGGCGACAGGAGTCCTTGGCCGACATCGGCCGATGGAAGCGGATCCTCGCTGGTTCTGATCGCGCCCGCATCCAATCCGGATCATGCGGTGGCGCTCCACTGGCGTGCCGGCCAGCCGAGTCCCGGGGGGGGGAGCGGCGACTCGCTTCCGCCGCCTGTGAATCCGCTCGGCGATGACAACGGCGATGGGGTTACGAATCTTATGGCCTACGTCGCTGGGGGAATGCCGATCATCGGTAATTCCAGTGGGATCGTGAGCTTCGAACGGGACACCAGGGCGGAGGCTTTCATTCAATTCGAGACATCGGACGACATGGTCACCTGGCATTCGGCTCCACCCGCCTCCGCCATCCGCACGGAAATCGGTTCGTCCCGCGAGCGATTGGGATGGCCATTGCCGGTGACGCCGGGGGTGCCGCGAGAATTCGCACGCTTCCGGGTGTGGCTGCCCTAGGGAAGACCGCTCATGAAAGCCTTCCTTTTCGACCGGTTCGGCGGCCCGCTGCGCCTTGCCAATGTTGCGGAGCCATCGCTGCCGGAGGACGGCGTGATCGTCCGCGTCGAGGCCACCGGAATCTGTCGGAGCGACTGGCACGCGTGGCAGGGCCATGATCCGGACATCCGCCGGTTGCCGCATGTCCCCGGTCACGAATTGGCCGGCATCATCGAGTGCGTGGGCGCCTCGGTGGAAAAATGGAAGCCCGGCGCGCGGGTGACGGTGCCGTTCATCTGTGCCTGCGGGACCTGTCCGGACTGCGCGGAAGGCCAGCTTCAAGTATGCCCGAACCAATATCAGCCGGGCTTTACCGGATGGGGATCCTTCGCGGAGAAGGTCGCGTTACCCCGCGCGGACGTAAACCTCGTCGCCGTGCCGGCGGGCATGGATGCCGTGACTGCGGCAAGCCTGGGCTGTCGGTTCGCCACCGCCTATCGTGCGATCGCGGATCAGGGCAAGGTGCGCGCCGGGGAATGGGTGGCCGTCTATGGATGTGGTGGACTCGGTTTGGCCTGCATCATGATTGCGAAGGCTCTCGGAGCGCGCACCATCGGCATTGATCTACGCGCCGAAGCGCTCGGTCTTGCCATGGACCTCGGCGCCGAGGTTGTCATTGATTCCGGGGGGATGGCCGATGTCGTCGAGGCTGTGCGGCGGATCGCTCCCCGTGGAGTGGATCTTTCCCTCGATGCTTTTGGCAGTCGCGAAACCGCGTCGAATTCGCTCCGTTGTCTGCGCAGCAGGGGGAGGCATGTGCAGGTCGGTCTTCTCCTTGGAAAGGATGCCAATCCGCCGCTTCCTATGGGAGAGGTCATCGCGCGTGAACTGGAGATTCTCGGTAGCCACGGGATGGGGGCTGCCGACTACCCCCGACTCCTGGATCTTGTTGCCAGCGGGGGGCTCGACCCCGCCCGACTTGTGGGCGCCACCGTGCCGTTCTCTGAAGCCGGGGCTGCGCTGGAAGCGCTCGGACGCCATCTGGCGGTGGGTCTTTGCGTCGTGGATCTCGCGTTGTAAACGAACAGGGGAGCGGCATCGCATCCGGTGGGTCTGGATTTGTAATACCAAGAATTTGCCTCGGCTGAAAAAATAATAGTAGACAATTGCAATGGGAGGATGGCTAATTAAGCGGGAAATTGATCTATGGGTGAGTATCGGACAGTCGCTGTGGTCGTATTCGTGGGCGTGATGACGTCACTCGGATTCTCGCTCCTCGTTCGGGAGTTGGAAAAAGACCGCTTTGAGGCGGAATTTTCCCGAGAATGCTCGTCCTTGACGGCGGCCCTCCAGCAGGCTGCCGAGACGAATCTGAAGGAATTGAGAAACCTAGCGAGTTTTTACCTCGCCTCGAAGCAGGTCGAGCGAGGTGAATTCGAGGCCTACGTGGGTGGAATGCTTGCGCGTAACGAGACGATCAGGGCCTTGGAGTGGGTCCCGCGCGTCCTTGCGGCTGATCGGACTGCGTTTGAAGCCACTCTCGGGAATGGCCGGGGCGTGCCCGCCAGAATCATGGAGGCTGACCCGGAGGGGAGGTTGCGTCCGGCCGGAGACCGCCCGGAGTATTACCCTGTCTTCTTCGTCGAGCCCAAAGAGCCGAATCTCGCCGCCCTGGGATTCGATCTGGCTTCGGAACCTTTAAGGGCGCACGCGCTGAAGAGGGCGATGGAGACCGGGCTCCAGACGGCGACCGCTCCTGTCAATCTCGTCCAAGGGACGGCTGATCGGGAAGGCTTTCTTGTTGTGAATCCTATTTACGGCAAAAACGGGCAGGCGGGGCCTTTGATGCGTCGGCCCCATGAACTGGTCGGTTTTGTTGCAGGCGTCTTCATCATCTGGGAATTGGCCGACAGCGTATTTCGAGATCAACTGCCCGCTTGGACCTCGGTCACGATTCGCGATGTGACGGAACCAGAAGCCTCCCTGGAAGCATTTGCCCGAAGGGGAGCGGGCACAGGGATGCCGGCCCTCGTCTCGGAAAGCCATATCGAAATCGCCGGGAGAAAGTGGAATCTCCGCTTTGTTCCGGATCGGGCATATGTCGTATCCCAACAGACACCTCCGCCGTGGAGTATTTTGGCGGCTGGCTTGGGCATGACAGGATTGCTCGGAATGAGCCTGAATAGGACGATTCGAAATGCGAAACGCATCCGGGCGGCTGAGAATAAGATGCGCGATGCGCTCTCCGCGAAGGAGACCGCCCTCGAGGAAGCGACGTTGTTGGGAGGCATCACCGAGAAGATCAACGCGGGGCACCGAATCGGTGAAATCCTCGATTTCGTCTATACGGAATTCGATAGCATTATTCCGTATGACAGGATCGGTTTGGCCCTCGTGGAAGACGGGGGGAAAATAGTGCGTTCCCGTTGGTCCCGCACCCGGCATGGTGAGACATTGCTCGGAGACGGCTACTGTGCTCCCCTTGAGGGAAGCAGCCTGATGAAGGTTTTTGAAAATGGACTGCCCCGCATCATCGGGGACTTGTCTTCCTACGCGCAGATGCATCCGGATTCGACATCCTCCCACATTATCGTCGAGGAAGGAATGCGGTCGAGCCTGACCTGCCCGTTGGTGGTGCAAGGCAAGGCAGTGGGATTCCTCTTCTTTTCCAGTGTTAAACCCTATTCTTACAAGTCGGATCACGTTGAGACCTTCATGCGCGTGGCCCGCCAACTCTCGGTCATCGTCGAGAAGGGCCAACTTTTCGATGCTCTTGCCGAGGAGGAGAAGCGGTCGGAGCAAATTCTTCAGTCCCTTCTCCCCGGGGAAATCCTCCAGCGTGTAAAAAACGGGGAGAAGATCATTGCCGACGAGGTTCCTGCCGCTTCGGTCGTCTTCGCCGATTTGGTCGACTTCTGTGATTGGTCACGGCATCTGGCTTCGTCCGATCTGATCACACTGCTGAATCGCGTTTTCGAGAAGTTCGACCTCCTGGCACGTTCCGGAGGCATGGTGAAAATCGGGACCCAGGGCGACAGCTATCTTGCGGTCGCGGGACTTCCCGCGCCGCGGGTGAATCACGTCCGGCTGGCGGCGGAATACGCGCTGGCCCTCCAGCAGGCCATCGCGAAGTTCCATGGCCCTACTCGGCGCCCGCTCGCCCTGCGTATTGGCATTCATACCGGGCCGGTCGTCGCGGGTGTCCTG
>JAHEDC010000502.1 GCA_024641425.1 Verrucomicrobiales bacterium
CGGCGAGCAACCCATTGCCCTCGTCGAGATCGTCACCCGTGATTGCTGCGCCGGCCGCCTCAACGGCGCGACCCTCCGGCTCTTCGATGGCGAAGCCGAAACCGTGTTCGAGATCGCCATCGTCGACAGCGGCCCCCTCACGACGTTCAGCGCGACGATGCCCGAGGGCACCGTCGCCCGCGACCTCCGCATCGGCTTTGAGCCCGACCAGGCGGGCATCGTCCACCTCGCCGAAGTCCGTGTCTTTTCCCCCGCCGGGGATCCGCCGGGCATCGCCGGCTTTGCCGCCAGTCCGAACGCGATCAACTCCGGACAAACCACGACGCTGAGCTGGAACGTCACCGGTGCCACGTCCGTCGAGTTGCTCGGCAGCGGGGCCGTCGAGGCCAGCGGTTCGCAGGCCGTCCAGCCGACCCAAAGCACCGTCTATTTCCTCCGCGCGACCAACCCCTGCGACACCCTCCTCGCCAGCGCGGCCGTCCTTGTCGACGGCGCACCGCTCCTCCCGCGCATCTCCGAATTCAACGCCACCAGCGACGACTGGGTGGAAATCTGGAATCCCGGCATCGCCCCCGTCGATCTCACCGACTGGCACCTCAGTGACGATCCGGCGAATCCCCGGCGCTGGGCCTTTCCGCCGGGCACCATGCTCGGCCCCGGCGCCCTCCTCGTGATCGAAAGCCCCTTCGGCCTCGCCCGCGAGGCCGACTCTTATTTCGCCCTCCTTGATCCCGCCGATTCCGCCGTCTCCGCCTTCACCTACCCCGAGCAGTTCGAGGGCATCAGCTATGGCACCGATTTCCTGGGCAATGCCGTCTATTTCCTCGAACCCAGCCCCGGCGCGCTCAACGACGGCCCGATCGCCGTCGGCTTCCTCAAAGGTGTCACCTTCTCCGTCGCCCGCGGTTTCCACGACGCGCCCTTTTCCCTCACCCTCAGCCCGAAGACGCCCGGAGCCACGGTCCGCTATTCCCTCGACAGCTCCGAGCCGACCCGCCTCTACACTGCCCCGATCCCGATCACGACCACCACCGTCGTCCGCGCGCTCGAAACCCTCGAAGGCCTCCAGCCTTCCCCCACCGAGGCGCACACCTACCTCTTCCCGACTGCTGTCGCGGCCCAGCCGGAATTCCCGGTCGGCTTCCCCACCAACTGGCTCCCCCCCACCGCGACCGGGGCCCTCGCCCCGATCCCGCGTCCGACCGACTACCAGATGGATCCCGACATCGTGAACGCCGCTCCCTTCACCGATCGGAAGGGTGCCGCGTTTGATATTCCCGACGCGCTCCGCACGCTCCCCAGTCTCTGCCTCACCCTCCCGACTCCCGAAATGTGGGACCCGACCACCGGCTTGCACGCCAACGCCCTCCTGCGCGGGCGGAACTGGGAACGCGCCGCCTCCATGGAGATCCTCGACCCGACCACGGGCGCGGCCTTCCACACCCGCTGCGGACTTCGCATCCACGGCGGGCGTGGACGGGTCACCGAAATGTTGAAGAAGTCCTTCCGCCTCTACTTCCGGGGCGAATACGGCGCGAAGAAGTTCGACTACCCGCTCTTCGAAGGGATGCCCGAAGGCGGCGTCGATCACCTCGTGTTGCGCGGCGGGAATGGCAAAACCTGGGCCAGCCCCTGGCGCGATCTCACCGGCGGAGGGAATTCCCTTCCCCGCGTCACCTACCTCCGCGACCAGTTCCTGCGGGACACGAATATCGCCATGCAACAACCGGGCTTCGCCGGCACCTTCGTCCACCTTTACATTAACGGCCTTTACTGGGGGCTCTACAATCCGGTCGAACGCCCCGGCGGCCCTTACGCCGCCAATCATTTCGGTGGCGATGCCGACACCGACTGGGATTTCCTCAAGTGGGCCAACGGCCTCCCGACCCAGGTCGTGAACGGTGACACCGTGGCCTGGAACGAAGTCCTCGACCTCTCCGGTTCCAATCCCGTCGCCAACTATCCTGCGATCACCGAACGCGTCGACATCGACAACCTTGCCGATTTCCTCATCGCCAACTTCTACGTCGGCAACACCGACTGGGTTGGCACCCGGAACAACGGCTACGCCTTCCGCTCGCGGCCGCCCTTCGGCGACGGCAAGTTCCGCTTCCTCTGCTGGGACGGCGAGGAAAGCCTGCTCAGCACCGGCGCCAACACGACCGACAGCGGCTCCCAGGGTTCGACCACGACGATGGAACTCCATCTCGACTTGCGCCCGAATCCCGAATACCAGCTTCGTTTCGCCGACCGCGTCCACCGCCACCTCGTCGACGAGGACGGTGTCCTCCTTGCCGCCGCCGCGACGGCACGTCACAACGCGCTCGCGGATCAGATCGACCGCGCCATCGCCGCCGAGTCCGCCCGCTGGGGCGACCTCCTCCGACCTAACGATCCTTACACCCGCAGCGGTGACTGGCTCGCCGAGATCGCCAACATCACCACCAACTATCTCACCACACGCCCCACCACCGTTCTGGCCCAGCTTCGCGCCGACAACCTTTACCCCGCCACCATCGCACCCGTCGCCAGCCTCGTCGCCGCCCGACGACTCCTCCTCACCGCTCCGGCGGGCGAGATCTGGTTCACCACCGACGGCAGCGATCCGCGCCTCCCCGGCGGCGCGGTTTCACCTTCCGCGATCCGTTTCAATGCCGCGTCCTCGGAAATCCCCCTCGTCGCTTCCGCCCTCTGGAGCTATCTCGACAACGGGAGCGATCTCTCTGCCACCAACTGGACCCAGACCGCTTTCGACGATTCCGCCTGGCTCGCCGGCGAAAGTCCCCTCGGTTACGGCTCGATCACGGGGGCCGTCCTGAAGACGACCGTCGGATACGGACCCGACGCCCTCAACAAACCGCTCACCACCTATTTCCGCCATCGTTTCCAACTCACCGGGGCCGCCGCTCTCGCGAATGTTTCC
Source organism: Verrucomicrobiales bacterium (assembly GCA_024641425.1). Taxonomy (GTDB): domain Bacteria; phylum Verrucomicrobiota; class Verrucomicrobiia; order Verrucomicrobiales; family DEV007; genus JAHEDC01. The sequence continues at coordinate 2,924 of JAHEDC010000502.1, forward strand.
CTCCGCTATTTTCGCGACGATGGCGCGGTCGTCTATCTCAACGGAGCCGAAGTCACCCGCTCGAACCTCCCCACTGGCCCGATCAACGCCGCGACCGCCGCCCTGGTCACCGTCGGAGGTGCCGACGAGTCCACACTCCACACCTTGGACATCCCCCCGGGGCTCCTGCGCGACGGCGACAATGTCCTCGCCCTCGAACTGCATCAGGATCGTCCGAATTCCTCCGACCTCGGCTTCGATCTCACGCTCGTCGCTCGCTCTGATGGTCTTCCGCTCTCCGGTGATGTTCACGTCAAAACCCGCGCCCTCTCCGGCACCGGCTGGTCGGCCCTGGAGGACGAGACTTTCCGCCTCAGCGATCCCGTCCACGACCTCGTCGTGAGCGAGATCATGTACCATCCCGCCGCGCCATCCGCTGCCGAAATCTCCGCCGGTTTCGCCAATGACGATGCCTTTGAATTCGTCGAAATCCGCAACGCCGGCGTCCTCGACATCCTGCTCGATGGAATGCGCCTCACCCGCGGCGTCGATGCCACCCTCTCGGGTCCCCTCGCGCCGGGTGCCAGCGCCCTGATCGTCGCGAACCGCTCCGCCTTCGAGCTCCGTCACGGCACGGGCCTTCCCGTTATCGCCGAGTGGCAGGCGGGCGACCGCCTCGACAACGGGGGCGAGCGTCTCCGGCTTGTCACTTCCGCGACGGACATCATCCGGGACTTTACCTACGACGACCATGCGCCCTGGCCCACAGGCCCCGACGGCGGAGGTCCCAGCCTTGTTCTCATCGCGCCCGCCTCCCGGCCGGACCACGCGCTTCCCCAAAACTGGCGCGCAAGCGCCACCCCCAATGGGAACCCCGGCACCAGCGACGCCACGATGTTCACGGGCGGAGACAGCGCCGCGCTTCTTGCTTACGCCGCCGGCCCCTCGTCGGCTTCCGTCCTTCCCGATGGCAACATCGCCTTCACCATCGATCTCAATCTCCTCGCCGACGACGTCGTCGGTACTCCGGAGATCTCGACCAACCTCATCGACTGGCAACCCGGCGCTCCCCTTCTCACCCCCACCATCGGCCCTCAGTCCGCCCCCGGCCGCGCGCCGGTCACGTTTACCACCAACAGTCCTCCTGCGAGCCCCACCCTCTTCCTTCGCTACTCCCTTTCGCTCCGCCCCCCGGCTCCCTAGCCGGCTACGGCGACACCGCCAGGAATTCCAGCGCCCAGCGCTTGCTCCAGCGTTGCCCCTGGAAGGCCGGCCACGCTTCCACGGAGGCGCGGCCGTTCTCGAATTCCCGCCGCGCCTCCAGCATCCGCCGCGCGTCCGCCTTCTGCCCCGCCAGTGGCGACTCCGGCGACGCGTCGGCGATCTCCCGCAGGCTCGGCCACGCCGACGGCCCGAGCTCCCCGAGATAATACAAGTCCACCGTGCGCCCCGACTCCACCGCCTCCCGCACGTTCCAGCGGGCGACAAAGCCCCGCGTGTCCCAGAACTGCACGGTGAAGAACAGCAGGAAAGCCGCCAGCAGGTTCGCTCCGAACAGCCACCCGAACGTCCGCTCCCGGAAAATCCGCGCCGCCAGCAGGACGAAGCCCACCCCGACCAGCCCGACGAAAAGCACCAGATGGAGCCGCAGAAGCGAGAGCTGGTATTCGTCCACATACATCCGCACCCGCAGCACCACGTTCGAGGCCAGCAGCAGGTTCTGCGCG
>JAHEDC010000066.1 GCA_024641425.1 Verrucomicrobiales bacterium
GCCTCCGCACAGGACTGCCCAAGAAAGCCACCGGCGATGCGGACTTCTCGACGAACCCTCCCGGAAACCTGAGCACCAAGCGCCCCGCCAGCCTCCTCCGCCATCATGGCGGAGGAGGCTTTTTGGTTTCGCCCTCAGAGACGGGGCTCCGCATGAAAGCGGAGGAGACCGGAGGATTCTCGCTTACGCCTTTCCGTCGCACCCCGGAGTCCCATCCCTTTCTTCCCCTTGCTTCCACGAAGCCAGGTCGAGCGGCCATCGAAAAGAAAGATCTCAGCCCGGGCCGACAAGGCCACCGCAGCGGCAAGGGGAATTCAGGATCGTAGCTTTGATGGCAGGGATGACGAGACCGGACGTCGCCTCCCCCGAAGGCTCTCGGCCGTTCGGGCGGTCCTGCCACGCCCGCATCCCTTCACTTCGGGCGCGAGAGCCTCCCGATGATATTCCGCGTGATCCGCTCGACCACGGCATCCCCGCCCCGCAGGCCATGCGCCCAGTCGGTGCTACCGGTTGTCACGACCATTCCGCCGCGCTCGTAGACCCCGAGCACGGCGTGGCCCTCGCGGCCGTTCTCCCACGGGTCGTACCACTGGCAATCGTCCGGATGCCAGCGCGCGGGGGCGGAGCCGAGGATGGCGAAATCCTCCGGGGTGCCGTCGCCGCCGGTCGGAAAGGGAAGCCCATCCCGCCATTCCATCGCGCAACCGTCGCACTCGTAGCCGACGACGGTGTGCAGGGCGCCGACGGCATCGCCGCGCCTCAGACCGGTGCCCTCGAAGATCCAGTGCTCGGGCCGGTGGACGGTGAAGGCGCCGCTGCCGTCCATATATTGGCCGTGGCTCAGGTGGTAGCCACCCCAGAGGAAGCCGACGCCGGTAAGCGTGTTCTCCGGGCGTTCGACGAGGTGATGGCTCCAGAGCGAGGAAAGCGTGGCCTGGCTCCCCCGCGCACCATAAACCGGATCGCTGTGGTAGTTCTGTTTCCAGCAGGTCAGCGCGCTCCCGCCGTCCTCGCTCCGCACCTGCCAGCAGCAGGTATTTCCGCTGAAGAAGGCGACGTTCCCGCCCCCCCCGATGAAGGCCTCCAGCGTGTCGCGCATCGGGGCCGACCAGTATTCATCGTGCCCGACACTGAGCACAAGCCGCCGGCGTTCCAGCACCTCGGGGTGGAATTCCAGATCGCCATTCGCGGCATAGGCGAGTCGGATGCCTTCTCGTTCCGCCCACGCGACAAAGCCCTGCTCCCAGTTCCCGAATTGGCTCGCGGGCGGGCGGAGGAAGGAAACCCGATGCCCCTGGTTGCCCCCGCGCCCGTGGTAGGCATACAGGCTGAAGCCGCCCCAGTTGTTGTAGGCGTTGTAGGTATTCGTCGAAAGCGGGAGCAGGACCGCCGCCGGTTCCGCAATTCCCGCCGCTTCACGCAGGACGAAATAACACGTTGCAAAGGCCGAACGTCCGTTCCGCCGGACGTACTTGCCCCCATTGTCCGAGATTCGCAGCGCCACCTCGTAGTAGCCGCTCCGCCACTCCGCCGGAATCGGCAAGGTCAGCGCCGCTGGCCAACCGCAACCGTTCGCCGACGCATCCTCCGGAATCCCGTGCGCCGCCCCCGCGATCCCGTCCTGCTTCCACACCGAAACCCGTTCCGCCCCGACCCGCACGATCTCCGCCGAGAACGCCGGCGCACTCGTCGAGGCATGCAAGTTCAGTGCGTCGCCCGGCACGTAACTCACCTGTCCGGCGTACCCTTCGATGAAGAGGGGCTCGACCGCCTCCTCGGCGTGAAGGGGAAGCACGAGCGCGCAGCAGGCAGAGAGGAGAGGGCGAAGCGTGGGGTTCATGGCGGGGAAATACGGCGAGCGCGGGATTTACCTCCAGCCTGCCACAGAGCGCGCCTCGAATCCATTCCGATTAAACCCCGGAGGCGCTTGACACGGGAGAGGCAGAAATCGCCCCAGAGGTAGCGAGAACGGGACTCCCGGACCGTCGGATCGGTCTGTGGGACGTCGAACCCGCCGGCTCCGTCTCTCCCCGCCTCCCGGCCCGCGGACTTCCTTCCTTGAGCCTCCCCCCAGCCCGGATCTCTTCCCTCGCGGCGCCGTTTCGGATTCGCCCCAAGATCCTATTAAAAAAATCTTGCCCGATTCCGCAACTTGTGTGAGATTCCGGCCCCCGTGCCCCCTAGGTCCGGCCTCTTCCACCCGAAAACACAAGCACTGACGCATGTCGTACGCAATCTTCACAACTGGCGGCAAACAATACAAGGTCTCGCAAGGCGACCGTATTGACGTCGAAAAGCTCGATCTCCCCGTCGGAGGGCAGACCTCTTTCTCCAATGTCCTGCTCGTCTCCGACGGCTCGGCCCTGAAGATCGGCGATCCCTATGTCGAAGGCGCGACGATCACCGCCGAGGTTCTCGACCAGTTCCGCGACAAGAAGGTGCTATCCTTCAAGTTCCGTCGCCGCACCGGCTTTCACAAGACCCGCGGCCACCGCCGTCACCTGACGAAACTCTCGATTACCGGCATCAGCGCCTGACCGGCTTCTCTTTTTTCAATCCTCATCTTCCCGAGCAATGGCACATAAAAAAGGACAGGGCAGCGTCAAGAACGGACGCGACAGTAACGCGAAGCGCCGCGGCGTGAAACTCTTCGGCGGCCAGGCCGTGAACGCGGGCGGCATCATCGTCCGCCAGTGCGGCACCAAATGGCAGCCCGGCACCGGTGTCGGCCTCGGCCGCGACTTCACGATTTTCGCCACCGTCACCGGCAAAGTCCGCTTCGACCGCAATGGTCGCCGTGTGAACGTGGACGTGCTGGAAGCCTGATTGGGCCCGGATCTTTTGGTCTGAATCAAGGCACGGCGGGAGATGTTCCACGTCGTCCTCATCGAACCGGAAATCCCGCCCAATACGGGCAACATCGGTCGCCTGTGCCTTGCCACCGGCTCCCGGCTCCACCTTGTCGGCCCGCTCGGCTTCGACATCGACGCCTCCGCCCTCCGACGCGCCGGTCTTGACTACTGGTATCAGGTGGACGTGCGCCGCTGGGATTCCCTGGCCGTCTTGCGCGCCACCGCGGCTCCCGACGCCGCCTTCTACTTCTTCACCACCAAGACCCGTCGCCCCTTTTGGGACGCGCCCTTCCGCGATGGCGATTACCTTGTCTTCGGTCGTGAAACCAAGGGACTTCCGGAATCCCTCCTCGCGGCGCATCGCGAGACCTGCCTCACCATTCCCATCCGCAACGAGGCCCGCAGTCTGAATCTCGCAACCGCCGCCGGCATCGCCCTTTTCGAGGCGATCCGCCAGGTCCGAACGCCGCTTCAAGATTAAGGCAGGGAATCGGGGACTCGGAAAACAGACCGCGAGCGGATGCTCCCGGTGGGGACCCTCGTTCGTTCGCCGCCACCCCGCGCCCACGACGGCGCGCAAATGCGTCATAATGTCTCTTTTCGCATTCGAAGACACTGGAAGTCGCGTCGTTTTGTCTCAATTAACCGTGGATAAACGCCTCCAAATCCATGATTATATATCGCTTGTTTTCAACCGATTATATCCAGAACTCCAGGGGTGGCACGGCTTATGCATCTCCTAAAACCCGTAACCATAAACCCATTCCCTACGAAAGGAACCACTGACATGAAACTGATTCGATACAACTACCCTGAACTCGCTTTCGGCCCCAGCCTGCGCCGTTGGCTGAACGATACCTTCGAAGGCGTTGAGAACGTCGGCGGTTGGTTGAAACGCCCGGCAACCCCCGGCAACCACCTCGCGGCTGATCTCTACGCCAGCGAAGATGCCTACCATGCCCGCATCGACCTTCCCGGCGTTCCCAAGGAAGCTGTGCAGGTTTCGGTGGAGAACTCCGTGCTCACCGTGAAGGCGGAGCACAAGGAGGAAGGCGAGGGCCGCGCTGAAAGCTATAGCCTGAGCCGCTCCCTGGCCGTCCCCGAAGACGCGGACGCCGGAGCCGTATCCGCGAAACTCGAGAACGGCGTCCTCGCTATCACCCTCCCGAAGCAGGAGGAGAAGAAGTCGAGGAAGATCACCATCGAGTAAGCGCGACTTCGACCCGCAATTCCCAATCCTCAAACCATCGAAATACCATGAATGACAAATCCAATGAAATCGCCTGCACCGCGAACGGCTGCAGCGCCCCGGAGAACAAGGACACCGCGGCGGTGAGCCATCGCGTGAAACCCGACTATCGGGTCAGCCGCGACGAGCACGCCTTCACCGTCCGCGTCTTCCTTCCCGGAGTCGGCAAGGATGCCGTGAACCTCTCCGTCGACAGCCATGTGCTCACCATCGAGGCGGAGCGGAACGACCCCATCGATGCTTCCTGGAAGCCCGTCTTCGAGGAGTGCGACCGCTCCGGCTACCTCCTCCAACTGAAACTCAGTCCGGAGGTCGACGGCGAGAACATCAAGGCCCGCGTCGAAAATGGCGTCCTGAGCCTTGTTCTTCCCGTCGCCGAGGCCGCGAAACCGCGGAGTATTCCGGTCAACTGATCCGGTCGAACCGCCCGCGTCTCCGCAACCGGAGCGCGGGCGGTTCCAAAACGGCCAAAAGTTTGTAAGCGCTTTTTCCGAACCCGGACGCGTTATTGATTGTCGAAGAAAGAAAGACCCCCCCAAGCTTCCCTCCTATGAACGGCTCCTACAAACTCGGCACTGCCTTCGGCATCGGCATCTTCGTCCACTGGACCTTCGGTTTGCTCGTCGCCTGGATCGTCCTCAGCTACAGCTCCGCGGGAGCCGGCCTGGCACAGATCGTCGAGGTCCTCGTCCTCGTCGGCGCCGTCTTCGGCTGCGTGACCCTCCATGAACTGGGACATAGCCTCGCCGCCCGCCTATTCGGCATCAATACGCGTCACATTACCCTTCTCCCGATCGGCGGCGTCGCCATGCTCGACCGCATGCCCCGCAACCCGCGCCACGAGCTGGTCATCGCCGTGGCCGGGCCCGCCGTGAATGTCGTCATCATCGGCGTCCTCCTCCTCTTCTCCTTCGTCGCCGGCTTTGGGACGCGCCTCACCGGACTTGACTTCGCGCTCGGCGGTGGGCTCGTGTCCAACCTTATCGTCATCAACGCCGTCCTTGTTCTCTTCAACATGATCCCGGCCTTCCCGATGGACGGAGGCCGTGTGCTGCGCGCCCTCCTCTCGATGAAAAAGGGCCACCTCCGCGCGACCCAGATCGCCGCGACGATCGGGAAGACGCTCGCCGTCGCCTTGGGCCTCTATGGCTTCCTTCACAATCCGGTACTCGTGTTCACCGCGGTCTTCGTCTACTACGGGGCCGAAACCGAGCGGCGCGCCGCCCTCCAGCAGAGCTTCTTCGAACCCACGTCCGGTTTCACCCGGAAACCACCCGCGCCTCCACCGAAGGAAGTTCCCAAAAGCAGCGCCTATGACCCGGTTTGGGAAATCGTCCGCGAAGTCCCCCGCGGCGCACGGCGCCTTTAATTTGAACGGGCGCCTTACTAAAGGGAAAGCGCGGAGTATTCCCGGCCCGCACCCGCGGAAAAGACGGATCCAAGGCTGGCAACGGCAGAGCTAACGAAGCACCTCTCCCCCGGCATCCAGGATCTGCGAATTCGGCACCGAGTTTCCGAACGTGTCGAACTGGTCGAACGTCCAGATGACCTTCTTCGTCTTCGGCTCGACTTCGACCAGCAACGGCTGACCGGGACCGGCATGGCAGTTGCCGATCACGTAGTTCCCGTTCGGCAGCACTTCTAGGGTCGTGACCCAGGCGAGGACAATGCCGTCGAGATCCTTCTGGTGGAGCTCCCACACGATTTCCTTCGCCGGCGTGACCTCAAGGACGCTGTGACCGTTTCCGGTCGCGATTAGCGTGTTGCCGTTTTTCAGTCGCACCGCGCTGAAAAGCTTGTTACCGAATGCTTCGGGGCCGTGGCCTCCCGCCGCTTCCTTGCCGAACATCGGCACCTCGTATTCCCAGACGATTTTTCCGGCACCGTCGTACTCGCGCAAGGCTCCGTCCGCCTCGTGGCAGACAAGGTAGTGCCCGTTGGCGAGCTTCCGCACGAGCCGCGTGTCGGTGTGTGCGGCCGGATGATCGACCTTCAGTTTCACCTCATGGTGGATCTTTCCCGCGCGATCGATCTCGAGGATGCGCTGGACGCCGCTCTCGGCAATCATGATCTTTCCGTCCTCGAGGGGCTGGAAAGAATGGACCTCGATCGGCTTCCCTTCGTTTCCGTTCTCCTTCGCACTGTCGTAACGCCAGACGATTTCCTTTTTCACGGGATCAATCTCCGCCACCGCTGCGCCGCCCTGCTGCGCCATGATGTGGCCATTTTCAAGGACATGAAGATCGTGGATGCCTCCCCAGGGCATTTCCCACTCGATCTTTCCGTCCTTGCCGACAATGGCCAGCTTGCCATTCCCCTGCACTGCCACCCGATGGCCTTCGGCGGCGGCGAGCGACGAGGGAAGCCAGGCGAGCGCGAGGACGGCCAGCGCGAGGACAGGGTGGATTCTCTGGGCGGGGATCTTCATGGGATTGCAAAGCGGGTTTGAAATGTCAATTCTCGGGACGGGACCTTTCGACGCTAGGATGCATTCCCGTCCTTGACAACCCATCCCAATCCTTTTTCCAAACCCCTCCCAAATCATTGACTTCCCGCCCGGAAGCCGGAATACTTCGGGAACCACCAACCGAATTCCCATGAAACGCATTACCCTCGCCGTCTTCTGCGGCATCGTCGCGGCTCCGCTCGCCTTCGTCGCCTTTTCCCGAGACAAAGAACCCGTCAAACCCGTGGCCGAACCCAAAGACACCCAAAGCGACTCCGCCGGAGTCGACCGCTCCGATCCCCTCGAAGTCATCACCCTCGGCGCCGGCTGCTTCTGGTGCATCGAGGCCGTCCTGGAGCGCATCAAGGGAATTGAGGAAGTCACCTCCGGCTACATGGGCGGGCACGTCAAGAACCCGACTTACGAGGAAGTCTGCTCGAAGACAACCGGCCACGCCGAAGTCGTCGAGGTGAAGTTCGACCCCAAGATCATGCCGCTTGAGAAATTGCTGAAGGTCTTCTGGAAGCTTCATGATCCCACGACCCTCAACCGTCAGGGGAACGATGCGGGTCCGCAGTACCGCTCGGCGATCTTCTATTACAACGACGCGCAGAAGGCCACCGCCGAGCAGTCGAAGAAAGAGGCCGACGCCTCCGGCGAGTTCGACAATCCGATCGTGACCGAAATCACCAAGGCCGAGGAATTCTACAAGGCCGAGGGCTACCACCAGGACTATTTCAGCAACAACCAGAACCAGCCCTACTGCCGCGCCGTCATCTGGCCGAAATTGAAGAAACTGGGTCTCGAGACCAAGTAACGGCTCCCTCCTCAGACTCCGTAGGCCGCCTTCGCCGTCATCCCGAAGAACGCCGCGCGCTCGTCCTCCGCCCATTCCTCAACGAGGATCCGCGCGACCTTGACCCACCCCGCGTATTCCACGCGCAGGAGACAGACCGGCCAATCCGAGCCGAACATCAGCCGCTCCGGCCCGAAGGCTTCGAGTACGGTGCGGAAATACGGTCGGATCAATTCCGCGTCCCACTCCGGGTCGCGCACCTCGGTCACCATCCCCGAGACCTTGCAGAAGACATTCTCCCGCTCCGCGAGCCTGCGGATATTCCGTGCCCAATCCTCCGGAAACGCACCGGCCCGGATGACCGGCTTCGCGACGTGATCCAATACGAATCGCTGTTGCGGATGGGCGTCCACCATCCGAATCGTCGCGGGAAGTTGGTCCGCGTAAACAAGCACATCGTAGGTGAGACCCCGACGCGTCAATTCGCGCAGTCCCCGGTGGAATGCGGCATTCCCGAAGAATTCCGCGTCACCCCGTCCCTGCATCACCTCGCGCACTCCCTTGAATAGCCGCCTCCCCGCCCAGCGGTCGACCATCTCCCCCACTCCGGGATCGGCGAGGGGGACCCAACCGACCACGCCCCGCACCAACCCGCCGCTCTCCTCGCCCAGGCCTAGGAGGAAATCCGTTTCCGCCAGCGATTCCCGCGCCTGCACCGAGATCACCCCCGTCACGCCGGCCTCACCGGCCACTTCCGCCAGATCGCCGACCAGATAATCCCGGCGCAAGCGGGCCATGTCGGGGCCAATCCACCCGTAGGCTTCGGAATCATAGCGCCAGAAATGATGGTGGGAATCAAGGAGCATGAGGCGGAGAGCGAGGAGAGCGAGGTTTTTAGGCTCGCACGAATGCACCGGTTCCGTCGAGCCTATCGTGCACGCCGCCAACAATTCCCCATTTCCCATTCCGCCCTTCTCATCCCACGCTGGAATTTTCCCGCATTCGCCGTATCATTGCCGTTATGAAGCCAGCCCTCCAGCGAACCGGCCGCGCCGTCGTCCTCGCGTTCGCCTTCGTCCTCCCCCTCGTCGTCCTCCCGGCGTGCGGGAAAAAGAATCCCGCCACCCCGTCCGCGGCGGAGACGTCCGCCACTCCCCCTCCGGGAGCCGCGAACGACGGTCCGGTAGTACTGCGCGTCGATTACGCCGACCTCGAGTATGCCGCCGACGGCACCTTCACCCATGAAGGCGAGAAATTCACTGGCATCGCGGAGGAGTTCCACAAGGACGGAACCACCCTCGCCAAACTCTATGAATTCAAGGACGGCCAGTTCGACGGAACAACGCGCGAGTATTACGAGAACGGGCAGATCAGCGCCAGCACCCAGTGGCAGGAGGGTCAGCGCCACGGCGCGAACATGTACTGGAACGAGGAGGGCAAGGAAACGAAGCGCCAGCGTTACGACCATGACGTGGCGGTTGAAACCGTCCACCTCGACGGAACCCCGCCGTCGAATCCCTGATCCTAGTTCCCCGCTTCCCACCATACGGATGGCACCCAGCGTTTTCACCTACAAAGGATGTGATACCTGCCGGAAGGCCACTCGCTGGCTCACCGCCAAAGGCATTCCCTTCGAGGAATTCCCCATCCGCGACCAGCCACCGGGTGCCGCCATGATCCGCAAGATGCTCGTCCAGCAGGGCGGCGATCTCCGGCGCCTTTTCAACACCTCCGGCCGGGACTACCGCGCGCTCGGCCTCAAGGACAAGCTTCCCTCCGTGACCGAGGACGCCGCCATCGCTCTGCTCGCCTCCAATGGCAACCTTATCAAACGCCCGTTCGTTCTCGGGGAAGGCGTGGCCCTTCTTGGCTTTCGCGAAGGCGAATGGTCGGCCGCTTTTTGCCCCTGAACGTTGCCACGCTCCCCTTTTATGGTAGATACTTTTTCCAAATCCATGTCGACTACCACTCCACCCGAAACCTTCGGCACCTTCGCGGCCCGCATCGTCGCCGTTCTCGTCGGGTTGGTTCCCCTGTCCTCCCACGGTGCCGACAACGAACGGGACGACGCCGCGCGCGAGGCCCTGTCCCGGCAGGCTCCCGAGACCATCGATGATCTTCTCGCCATTCAGGCGCAGCTCCAGAAAGTGCTCCCCCACTCGCAGGAAGCCACCGTCGGCGTCCTTCCCACCGATGGTTCCGGTAGCGGCGTCATCATCTCCGAGGACGGTTACGTGCTCACCGCCGGGCACGTCAGCGGCAAGCCCGGAACCGATGTCGTGATCGTCATGCGCGACGGACGCCACCTGAAGGCCAAATCGCTCGGAAACATCGCCTTCGCGGACGCCGGCCTTATCCAAATCACCGAGCCAGGCACCTATCCCTACGCGGAGATGGGGAGCCCCGGCGAAACCTATCCCGGCGACTGGTGCTTCGCCCTCGGGCACCCCGGCGGCATCGACGAGGCACGCGGCATCGTCGTCCGCCTCGGCCGGATCATTCGGCGCCAGTCGGAGACCATCCAGACCGACTGTCGGCTCGTCGGGGGCGATTCGGGCGGGCCGCTGTTCGACATGGAGGGTCGCGTCATCGGCATCAACAGCCGCATCAAGGCCGACATCGAGGGCAACTACCACGTCACCATCCGCATGTTCAAGCGCTATTGGGAGGAGATGCGCGAGGGCAAGATGAAGACGAGCAAATTCACCTACCGGAACCCGAATCGCGGATTCCTCGGCATCACGACCGCCGGCCACGCCCGCGGCGTCCAGATCACCGTCGTCCTCAAGGACTCTCCCGCCCGCTTCGCGAAACTCAGTCCCGGCGACATCGTCATCGCGGTGGACGGGCAGGAGGTCACCACCACCGAGCACTTCTCCCAGCTCGTCGGCGAACACGGGGCCGGCGAGGTCGTCCGCCTCACCGTCGAGCAGCTCGACGACACGCGGGAAATCGAGGTCACCCTCGGAGAACGCCCGAAGGATCCCAATTCATGAAGACCCCTCCTCTGCCCACTTTTCTGGCACTCGCCCTTGCCCTCGGAACAGGCTCGGTTCGGGCCCAGGTCATCGAGAACAAGCCGCTCGACGAGAAATACTTCCTCAACGGGGAGGAAACCCTCAAGGCCTTCGGCACCGCCGCCGAAGCCGCCCTCCGCTCCACCGTCCAGTTCGTCCGCAACGAGCGGGTCTTCGTCCTCGGCACCGTCGTCGACGAGCGGGGCTATGTCGTGACGAAGGCCAGCGAGTTCGAGTCCGGCGAGCCCTTCCAGATCCAGACGCCTTCCGGCGAACGCTTCGATGGCACCATCATCGACAAGGACACCACCGAAGACATCGCCCTCGCCAGGATCCCGGCCGGCAAGGTCCCGCCCGTCACCTGGCAGGAAACCGGCGGTCTTCTCCAGGGCCAATGGATCACCGCTCCCGGCTGGCGGGCCAAGGAACTCCGCGTCGGCGTCGTGAGCGCCACCCGCCGGAAGATCGAACGCCGGGGCGGTGTCCTCGGCATCGGACTCGATCCGAATGATGACGCGGACGAACTCGGAGTCGGCATCATCGAAGTCTTCAAGGGCGGCCCGGCCTCGAAGATCGACCTTCTCAAAGGCGATCTCATCGTCGCCATCGAGGACGAGAAAGTCCACTCCCGCGCCGAGCTTTCCGAGATGATCACCTCCCATGACGCGGGCGAGTCCCTTAAGATCACCATCGAGCGCGGCGACGAGAACATCACCCTCTGGGCCACGCTCGAGCACCGTTCGAAGATCTTCGACCCCTTCGACCGCAACCAGCAGATGAGCGGAAGCACCTCCGTCCGCAAGGCCGGCTTCTCCGATATCATCCAGACCGATCTCCCCCTCGAACCCGAGGGCATGGGCTCCCCCCTCGTCGATCTCTTCGGGAATGTCCTCGGCATCAATATCGCCAAGTACGACCGGGTCACAACCTACTCGCTTCCTTCCGAACTCGTGCGCAAGGTCGTCGCCGATCTCATTCCCGCCCAAAGCGCTCCCGTGAAGCGGTCGGTGCCCGCCGAGGAAACCACCGGGAACTAGCATTCCGACACCGGAGGACAAACCGCACGCATGCACATCCAGGACATTTTCGCCAAATCGAAGACCACCCTTTCCTTCGAGTTCTTCCCGCCCAAGACGGAAGCCGCTTCGGAAAAACTCTTCCAGACCATCCTCCAGCTCGAGGCCTTCAAACCCTCCTTCGTCAGCGTCACCTACGGCGCCGGCGGCTCCACCCGCGAGCTGACCCACGACCTCGTCGTCCGCATCAGGGAGAACACCTCGCTCGATCCCGTCCCCCACCTCACCTGCGTCTGCCACCAGGAGGACGACATCGCCTCCATCCTCGAACGCTACGCCGCCGCCGGCGTCGCCAACATCCTCGCCCTCGGCGGCGACCCTCCCGCCACCCTCGGCGGCTACGATCGCTCGAAGGACGCCTTCCAGCACGCCGCCGACCTCGTCGCGTTTATCCAGCGCTTCAACCGCTCGGGCACCCATCCCGACCCGCGCGGCTTCGGCATCGGCGTCGCCGGCTTTCCCGAAGGCCATCCCGCGACTCCGAACCGGATGATGGAAATGGACTACCTGAAGGCCAAGGTCGACGCCGGCGCCGACTACATCTGCACCCAACTCTTCTTCGACAACCACGACTTCTTCGACTTCCGCGAGCGCTGCGAACTCGCCGGCATCCACGTTCCGATCATCGCCGGCGTCATGCCCATCACCTCCCTCTCCGGCATGGCCCGCATGGCCGAGCTCGCCGCCGGCGCCCGTTATCCCGCCAAACTCCTCAAGGCCCTCGCCCGTTGCGGAGACGACGCCGACGCCGTCTCCCGTGTCGGCATCCACTACGCCACCCAGCAATGCGCCGCCCTCCTCGATGGCGGCGTGCGCGGCATCCACTTCTACACCCTCAACCAGTCCGACGCCACCCGCGAGATCTACGCCAGCCTCGGCCTCCGCGATTCCGAAACCGTCGCCTGACGCCCCCGCATGGCCGCCCTCCCCCTTCTCGGCGCCGTCGAGGCCGGTGGCACCAAATTCGTCTGCGCCGCCGGCACGGGTCGCGACGATCTCGAGGAAATCCGCTTCCCCACCACCACCCCCGCCGAAACCCTCGGCCGGGCCCTCGCCTTCTTCCGGGAGCAGGAAAAGGAGCGCGGCAAACTCGCCACCCTCGGCATCGGCACCTTCGGCCCCGCCGGGGTCCATCCCGGCGCCCCCGACTTCGGCTTCATCACCTCCACCCCCAAGCCCGGCTGGAAGGACACCGACTTCGTCGGCCCTTTCCGCGCCGCTTTCGACATCCCCGTCGCCTTCGACACCGACGTCAACGCCGCCGCCCTTGGCGAGGGGCAATGGGGTGCCGGCCAGGGTCTCCATTCCTTCGCCTACCTCACCATCGGCACCGGCATCGGCGGCGGGGCCGTCATCGACGGCCGCCTCCTCCACGGCCTCCTCCATCCCGAGATCGGCCATCTCCGCCTCCCCCGCGATCCCGCGCGCGATCCCTTCCCCGGCTCCTGCCCCTACCACGGCGACTGCCTCGAGGGCCTCGCCTCCGGCCCCGCCCTCGCCGCCCGCTGGAAGTGCGACCCCGGCACCCTCGGCCCCGACCATCCCGCGTGGGAACTCCAGGCTGGCTACCTCGCCCACGCCCTCCACAACCTCGCCCTCACCCTCTCCCCCCAGCGCTTCATCCTCGGCGGCGGCGTCATGGAGCAGGCCCACCTCTTCCCCCTCATCCGGGCCAAACTCCACGCCTCCCTCCACGGCTACCTCGTCCACGACCGCCTCGCGGAACAGAACCTCGATTCCTACGTCGTCCCCCCCGCCCTCGGCAACCGCTCCGGCATCCTCGGCGCCCTCGCCCTGGCCCGGGCCCTGCTCCCGGAACCCCGGTAGCCCGGCTCCGCCTCCGCGTTCACAACATTGTAGGCCTCGCAACCCTTACAAGGGGGAGCCTCCCTTTAACTCCCAGGCCCACTTTGGGAACGAGGGAGAATGTCAGAATACAGGCATCAGCGGGGTGCACCGTCTGAAGCGAAGCGAACGAGACACGCTGTTTGCCGTTGCCTGTCATGGCTTGTTTGGCAAGCAGTAGGAATAAAGAGCCTATGTCAGCTCGCCTAAGATTCGGACGAGTTCTTCTGGCTTCGTGATCATCGCGTCGTGTCCGGCTATTAGCAGCTCCGCGAAGTGATAGCCTCGGCGGCGCGCTCGCTCACTCGCTTCTACAAAGACGGGCGCCTTAGTGCACTGAATGTAAACACCCGGTATCGCGCCGCTGCGCTCGGCGGAAAGCCGCACAGGCCGCGTGAAGGTCTTGAGCGGCTGATCTCCCAACCGCGATCCCACCCACTCCACGTCCCGCGCTTCCTTAACATTGAACGCACCCGGAGGACCTAGCGGTGGAACACGCCATCCGTCTTCCCGCAACTTAGGAACGGGACCGTAATCCCTGAGGGCCTTCCCGTCCTCCGGGAGGAACGCATCGAGATAAACGAGCTTGGAAATGCGTGGACCCGCCTTCTCGGCTACGCCCGCGATCACCATTCCGGCGTAACTATGTCCGACGAGAATGACGTCTCCTAGATCCTCCATCTCCAGCACCGCGGCCACATCCTGCACGTGTGTTTCCAGGGAAATCTCGGCGTTGAGAAGATGTGCCCGTTCTCCGAGGCCCGTCAAAGTCGGCGTGAACACATCATGGCCGGCCGCGACCAGCAACCGCCTGACCTTCTTCCAGCACCAACCTCCATGCCAGGCTCCATGGACGAGAACAAAAGTGGCGGTCTTTTTCGGCTTGGCACCCGCTGTGCCCGGAACCAAGGTGCCAAGCGCACAGGATGTCGTGCCCACGATCATTTTGCGACGACTGAGGTGTTTCTGTTGGTCGATCATGGGGCTCCCGGCGAGTGGCCTTGCAGCCGAATCGTGTTGTTCGTCCACCAGACTGTGGAGATCAAAGGAGGATTTGGCAAGGGGAAACGCGGGCGCGGCGGGATGGGACGGGGTGGGGATGACGGGATAGCGCGGTGGGGCCAGAGGGAGGAAGCGGAGGCGGGAGCGCCCCCCAAGGCCGTACATCCTCCGCCTCATGGCAGGCGGAGGGGGACACCGTGGGGGCGGAAGGCTTCGCCGCGGGCGAGGACAGCGACGGAGCGGGGGCCTCCCCGCCCGCCCCGCTCACACGAACGTCCAGACCAGCTGCGCGAGGAGGTAGCCGACGACGGAGACGATGGTCGAGACGACCGTCCACGTCTGCAGGGTCTGCTTCTCCGTCATCCGCATGTAGCGGCTGACCATCCAGAAGCCGCTGTCGTTCACGTGCGAGACCGCGGAGGCGCCGGCGGCGATGGCGATGACGACGAGCGCGAGCTGCGGCTGGCTCAAGCCGTCGACGAGGGAGGCGATGAGCCCGGCCGCCGTGACCATGGCGACGGTGGCGGAACCCTGGGCGACGCGGACGAGGAAGGCGAAGATGTAGGCGAGGAGCAGGATCGGGATGCCCCGGCCCTCGAAGGCTTCCTTGAGGGCGTCGCTGACGCCGCTCTCGCCGAGGATCTTCTTGAAGACGCCGCCCGCGCCGGTGATGAGGATGATGATGCCGGCCGGGCCGAGGGAGCGGGTCATCACTTCCATGAGGACGGACTTGTCGACCTTCCGCGCGTAGCCGAGGAAGACGAGCGCGCCGAGGGTCGCGAGGAGGAGGGCGATGATCGGATGCCCAAGGAAGACGAGCAGCTTCATCCCGAGGCCGGCCTCGGCCAGCGCGGCCGCGATCTGCTTGTCGTACTCCGCCTTCGCCAGGCCCTCGGCGATCCCCGAGGCGAGGATTTCCTTCGCCACCGTGCCGAGGACGATGAGGAGGATCGGGAAGCCGATGAGCGCAATGATGAGGCCGAAGCTCGGCAGTTTTGATTCGTCGTGGACGGCCGTCGGATCCTCCTCCGGCGGTGCGATGAAGAGCTTCTCGGCCATGCGCTTCGGCGCGACGATGCCCCCGATGATGGCGGTGGGCAGCCCGACCATGACCCCGAAGAGGATGACCCAGCCGAGACCGACGCCGAGCTCGTAGGCGACCCAGACCGGCCCCGGCGTGGGCGGGACGAAGGCGTGGGTCACCATCAGCCCGGCGAGCAGCGGAAGCCCGTAGGTGAGCAGCGATTTTCCGGTCGTCCTCGAGAGGGCGTAGAGGATGGGCGCGAGGATGACGAGCGCCACGTCGAGGAAGACGGGAATCGAAACGATGAAGCCGGTCAGCACCATCGCCCACGGCGCGCGCTTCTGGCCGAAGAACCCCAGCATCGAGCGCGCGAGCGATTGTGCCCCGCCGGAGTGCTCGAGCAGCGAACCGAAGATCGCGCCGAGGCCGATGATGGTCGCGATGAAGCCAAGGCTCGACGCCATCCCGCTCTCGATGGTGGAGCCGATCTCGGCGAGGGCGAGCTTTCCCTTTCCGCCCGTGAATTCGGCGCTGGAGCCGATGGCGACGACGAGGCTGGAGAGAATCAGGGCCAGGAAAGCCTGCAGCCGCAGCTTCAGGATGAGGAAGAGGAGCACCCCGACGGCGAGGACGAGGAGGCCGAGGAGGTAGGGCAGCGAGAGCCTCGCCGGAGCGTCGGCGAGGAAAGGGGGGATTTCGGAAAAGGCGGACATTCCCCGATTCCTAGCGAATCAGGCCCCGCGAGGCAATGACGAAGACGCCCCCGAAACGGAATAGGATGCGGGCGGCCGTGCCATGGGGCTTGCCAATGCGGTCGAAAAGTGGCATGGCTGGCTCCTGCCGAACCGTGTCTCCGGGACGCGGTCCGGAATCCGGGCGGCGCTCGGCCGTATCGCGATGAAGCCAGTATCCCACCAGTCCCAATCCCCGCTTCCGGGCCGGCGCTTCCCTGCCGGCGGCGTGGCGGTGCTTTGCCTCGCGATGGCAGGAACGGCCATGACGGCCCGCGCCTTCACGGAGGCCGATGCGGATACCCTCTTCGAAGCGCACGGGAAGGCGTTCTACCGGGAGGAGAACGGGCGGGCCTGGTTCCGGGAATCCACGGACGGCGGAAAGGTCTCCTACTGGATGCGTGCCGAGCAGATGGAGATGGTGCTCGACGCCTACGAGCGGACGCGGAACGAGCGCTACCTCGGGATGTTCGGGCATCTGTTCCGCGGTTTTCTTGCCGATCACGGAGAGAACTGGGCGCACAACGACTTCAACGACGACATCATGTGGATGGCCATCGCCAGCGCCCGGGCCCATTTGCTCACCGGCGATCGCGATTACCTGAGGGCGGCGAAAACGAACTTCGACCTTTGCTACGGGCGGGCACAGTCGGAAGATCTCGGCGGCGGCCTCTGGTGGAAGACCGACAATCGCTCGAAGAATGCCTGCGTGAACGGGCCCGGAGCCATCGCGGCCTTCCTCCTCGGCAAGGCGACGGGCGAGGAGGCCTACACCGAAAAGGCGCGGGATTTGTTCCGGTGGCTGCGGGAAACCTTGTTCGACCCCGAAACGGGCCGCGTCTCCGACAACATCCGCCTCGACGGCAGGGTAAACCGCATGGCCTTGACCTACAACCAGGGCACCTTCGTGGGCGCGGCCAACCTGCTCGGCTTCCCCGACGAAGCGAGACTGGCGGCCACCTTCACCATGAACTCGCTCTGCCGCGACGGCTTCTTCCCGCCCGCCGGAGAGAAGGGCGATGGCGGAGGCTTCAATGGCATCGGCGCGCGGTGGATCGCGCGGTTCATGTACGAGCGCGGCGAGGAAGCCGCCTTCGAGCCGTGGCTCCGGAAGAACGCCAACGCCGCATGGGAGGCCCGCCGCCGCTCCGACAACCTCTGCTGGCCCCGCTGGCCGATCGCGACGCCGCCCGACCGCCGCTACTCGTGGGGATGCAGCAGCGCCGTCGTCCTTTTGCAGGTTGTCCGTCCGTCGGGAAACCCTCGTCCCGCCAGCACCGAATGAACCGCTTCCTCCTCGCCTTCCCGTTCCTCATCGTCCTCCAGGGCTCCCTCCGCGCCCAAGTGCCCGACGCCGGAGCTTACCGCGATTATGCCCTGAAGCATGAGGGCGATCCCGAACGTGGCAAGGAGCTTTTCCAGCACGGAAAACTCATCTGCGGGAACTGTCACTCCGTGGACGGCAGTGCCAACAAGGCAGGGCCCGACCTTTTCGCCGCAGGCGACAGCTTCGGAAGGCGCGATCTGATC
>JAHEDC010000067.1 GCA_024641425.1 Verrucomicrobiales bacterium
CCGCGAAGCTCCCGGAGACGGGATCGATACCATCATTGGCGATGAGCGTGAAGATGCCGTCGGGCGGGGTCGCGAGATTCAGATCCAGGGTCGCCCCCCCGAGAGCGACAGTTCCCGTAACGGCGAGGGTGGCGAGCAGGGTCTGACTGGCCGGCTTCGAGATCCGCGCTTTCAGCGTGCTGGCGGCGTCAAGGCTCAAGTTCCCCGTCGAGAGAAGGCCAAAGCCCAGTGCGCTGCGCGTGGCCCCGGGCGCGAGGGTGCCACCCGTGCAGGTCACGGCCCTCGCGGTGCCGGTTCCACCGAGAATGGCCCCGGAGCGCACTTGAAGGGACCCTGCCGCCATCGTGCCATTGAGGATAAGCGCACCGCTCGTGACGCCGGTGGTGAAAGGATGCCCGAGCACCCCGGTCGGCAGAACCTCGAGGCCGCCGCCCACTCCGGCTCGCACATCGATCTCCGGTCGGACGCTGCCGGAAGTGGTACCCCCGAGCACGATCCAGCCCGCGCCGGTCGTGACGAGCTTCCGCACTCCGAGATCGATATTGCCCTGCACCGTCAGCAAATTGCCCGCGCCGGTCGCCGTCCAGGTTTGATCGATGGTCAACGCGGGAGTGAGGTTGACCGTGTCGTTCGAACTGCCTCCCACATCGGCGACGATCCCGTCCGCGCCCAGATTGATGGCGTTGCCCGAAAGCGTGTATCCACCGCCCGTGAAGCGCAGGCCGGAAAATGCCGTGCCGGTCGGGAAATCGTTGATCGCACCCAGATTCACTCCCGTCACTCCGGAGGGGAATATCAAACGCGATCCAGCCGACGGAACCGCATCCGGATTCCAGTTGGTATCGTCTGACCAGTTGAAGTTGATCACATCGCCCCCGTCCCAGACGAAATCGAGGGCGCGTGCCGGAGAGGCGATGGAAAGGACAATGATGTCGGCGAAAACAAAGGGGAGCCAATTCGGTTTCATGATGGATCAGGGTTTGGGGTTCGAAAGACAAGTCACGCGAAAATATGTGTTCAGGGAGCGAGCGACCCGTGCCCGCGCTGGGCGATGAGTCTCCAGCCCTCCGGCGTGTGCCCGTTCATTCCCCTTCCGCTGCCGAGTAGCGGCCCATCCTGGCGGTTCGAACGCCGTCGGCACGTCGAATTCCAGCATCGAATCCCTTTGGGAAACGCGCCCTGCGGAAGATAGGTGGCGTTCCCCGGCTCGTGAGAGTGAGGATTCCGACGCGTATCCGAATTGACCAGTGTGGCCATGGCTGCTTCATCGAAAAATCCGATTATTTTCCCTTCAGCCGGGATTTCTACCAGAATGCCGCTTCCATGACGAGCAGGTTTGTCTTCCGGGGAGGCTCAAGCGAGAAGGGCACCACCGCCCGCGGTCGCCCGCTCCCCGCTTACTCCCCGCCCGGCTTATGAAGCGCCCCGCCGCAGTGGCGGCAGAAGCGGGCGTCGGACGCGTGGCCTTTCGCGTGGCAGCGGGGACACGGAACCTCGGCATCACGCGTGATGGTGCGCCCGGCTTCCATTTCCCCGATGACGATCCCGGTCGGCACCGCGATGATGGCGTAACCCATGAGCATCACCGCAACCGAGATGATTTTTCCCAGGACGGTTACCGGTGTGATGTCGCCGTAGCCGACGGTGGTCAGCGTGACGACCGCCCAATAGACGCTTGTTGGAATGCTGCTGAAGTTCTTGTTCATCGGACTCTCCACGATGTACATGATCGCTCCGAGGATGACGACGAGGACAACGACAAAGAACATGAAGACGATGATCTTCGGCCGGCTGGCACGGAGCGCCCGCATGAGCTGGTTCCCCTGCCCGACATACTGCATCATCTTGAGAATCCGGAAGAGCCGCATCAGCCGTAGGATGCGGATGACGAGCAGGAAATGCGCGCCCACGAAGAAGGGTTCGATGTAGGTCGGGATGAAGGAAAGGAAATCGACGATCCCGTAGAAGCTGAAGGCGTAGCGGAGGGGCTTCGGTGAGGCGATGAGCCGCAGGACGTATTCGAGGGTGAACAGGATGGTGAAGACCCATTCAGCCGTCTTGAGAAGCTGGCCGTGGCTCGCGTTGAACGACTTCACGCTCTCCAGCATGACTACCAACACGCCGAGGACGATGGCGACGAGAAGGACCACATCGAAGGCCTTCGAGCCCGGCGTATGGTGGTCGAAGATGATATGCCCCAACTGGCGGCGCCAGGGACTCATCCGTTCCGGCGGGATTTCGTCGTGCTTTCTCATCAGCCCGCATCCTGCCGGGAGCGGCCCGCGTTGTCAATCGGACGAATGTTCCGTCGCCGGCGGCGCTTTGACTTTTCCGGAAGACCACCGTATCCGCGACACCATGATCCGATCTTTCTTCGTCATGCTCATGGCCAGACTCTTCCTCACGGCGGCCCCCGGCGTAGAGCGTGCCCTGGAATTCGCCCCCGCACCGGTCGGGAATCCCCTGAAGGGTCTCGTCCCCTACGCCGGCAGGGGCGGGGAGCGCTTTCCGCACAGCATGGAATTCAGTTACGTCGCGCTTTCCGATCTCGTCACTAGCGAAAAGACCTACCGCTGGGAGCCGGTCGAGGGCCTTCTCGACGCCATCTCCGGGCGCGGGCACCAGGCCATCCTGCGCGTCTACGTCGAGTATCCCAAAAAGCCCTCGGCGCTGCCGACCTATCTCGTCGAAAGCGGGGTCAAGGTCTTCCCCGATACGGGCACCCCCGACTACACCGACGCCCGGCTCCGGCAATGCCTCACCGATTTCATCGCGGCTTTTGGAGCCCAATACGACGGTGATCCGAGGCTGGGCTTCCTCACCGCCGGGCTCCTGGGAAAATGGGGCGAATGGCACACTTATCCGGAGGCAGCGCGCTGGGCCCCGCGCGCCTTGCAGGAGGCCGTCCTCGATGCCTACGAGAAAGCCTTCACGAAAACCCCCGTCCTCCTCCGTTACCCGATCGGCGCGCAGCATCCCGCCGACGCGCCGAACACCGACCGTCCGTTCGGCTACCACGACGATAGTTTCGCCTGGGGCACCCTCGACACCGGGCGCAAGGATGACAGCTGGTTCTTCATTCCCTCCCTGCGCGCCGCTGGCCCAAATGCCGTCGACAAGTGGAAAACCCGGCCCATTGGCGGCGAGATCCGTCCGGAGGCCTGGGGCAAGGTCTTCGATCAAAATCCCGGCGACCCGCGCATCCAGAATTTCGCCCTCTGTGTCCGCGAAACGCACGTCACCTGGCTCATGGACAGCGGCATGTTCGGCAACGAACCCGCCGATGCCGCCCGCCGCGCGCGCGCCGGGGAAGCGGTGCGCGCGATGGGCTACACCTTCCACATTCCCGGCATCCGCTGGTCGCGGAAAGGCACGCTCCTCGAAGCGGCGGTGCGGATCGAAAACCGGGGTGTCGCTCCCTTCTACGCCCCCTGGCCCCTCGAATGGGCGCTTCTCGACGACCGCGGCAAGGTTCTCCAAACGCAAAGCACCGACACCGATCTCACCCGCATCCTCCCCGGCGAACCCGCCGCCGAGCGCACCGTGGGAATCGATCTCGCCGGCTTACCCGCAGGTTCCCACCACCTCGCCCTCCGCGTTGCCAACCCGCTCCCCCACGGAGCCCCGGTTCGCTTCGCCAACGCCACGCAGGACCAACACGCGTCGGGCTGGCTGACGCTGGTGGAGATCGAATTGGATTAGCCCCCAACCACCACCCCCGGCGACCGCAGCGAGCGGAGTTTTTCCGCGACCTTCACCACGAGGGCGACGGCGGTCTCCACTTCGGCGTCGGTGTTGTAGCGGGAGAACGAGAAGCGCAGGCTGGAGCGGGCGCGTTCCTCGCTGTGGCCCATCGCGAGCATGACGTGGGACGGCTTGGCCTTGCCGGTGCTGCAGGCCGAACCGCTGGAACAATAGAAGTCCTTCTGGTCGAAAAGGAGGAGCATCTCGCCGGCGTCGAGGCCCTCGAATGACAGGTGGGCCGTGTTCGGCAGGCGGTGTTCCGCGCTGCCGTTGCGCACCACGCCTGGCACGCGCTCCAGGATCTCGCGCTCGAAATGATCGCGCAGCGCGGCCAAGCGTTGGGAACCGGCTTCGGCGAGAAAGGCGCGCGCGAGTTCCGCCGCCTTGCCGATGGCCACGATGTTCGGCACGGCCTCGGTGCCGGAACGGCGACCGCCCTCCTGTCCGCCCCCGATGAGCAGCGGCTCGAAGCGAACGTTCCGGTTCACGTAGAGAATACCGACCCCTTTCGGCGCGTGGAATTTGTGTCCCGAAAGCGAGAGCAAATGCACACCGCTGCCCTCCAGCGCGAGGGGAACCTTGCCCGCCGCGTTCACCGCGTCGGTGTGGAAAAGGACCTCGCGCCCACGTAAAAGCTCCGCCGCCTCAAAGACCGGCGAGAGCACACCCGTCTCGTTGTTCGCGAGCATCAGGGTGACGAGCGCCGTGTCCGGACGCAGCGCGGCCTCCAGCTCATCGAGCGAGATCCGGCCCCCGCCGTCTACCGGCAGAATTGTTGTCTCCACCCCTTCCACGCCAAGCGCGGCGCAGTATTTCAGCACCGCGCTGTGCTCGATGGCCGAGGTAATGACGTGCCGCTTCCCTGGTTGGGCGCGCAGGGCGGAGGCGATGGCGGCGTTGTTCGATTCTGTGCCGCAACTCGTGAAGACGATCTCCGAGGGATCGGCCCCGATGAAGCCCGCGACCCGCTCCCGAGCGACCTCGATGGCCTCCCGGCACGCTTTCGCGAAACGGTAGCCTGCCGACGGGTTCCCGTATTTCTCCGAGAAGAAGGGCAGCATCTCCTCGACCACGGCGGGATCAACCCGCGTCGTCGCGTTGTTGTCGAAATAAATCATCGCCCCCAAAGTGCCTTAGAATCAGGCTCCGAACAACGCCGGAATCGTCCGAGACGCGCCGCAGGCCCATTCCCTAGGGCTGCTTTTGAAGCAGGAGCTGGTAGAATCGCCTGCCGGTCTGCCCGAATACCTCCGCCGCCACGAGGCGAACCGTCTCGATCATCCCCTCGGCGAAAATCACCTCCTCGGTTGCGGCCAGCGGCTGCCAATCCGCGAGATCAGGGCTTGCCACGATCCGCACGGTGATTCCCTCCATCCGCTTCAGGTGGCGTCGGTAGAGAATGGAAACGTGGGTTCCAACGGGAATTTGAAACAGCGGCAGCCCATCATCGGGATCGCTGCTGTTCTTCGGATTCGTGTCGAAATAATACTCGGAAAAGTTTGGAAGGCCGTCGCCGTCTTTGTCCGCCCCGGGTCCGCTGGTCGTTTCATCGGTGAGCTCGCCCGCGTCGAAATACGCGAGCGCCCAATCGTCATAGGTGTGGCTCTCGGTCACCTTGTCCAGCCACGCCAGATTCTCACCGGACGCGGCGTCGGGCCCACGTGAGTAGGCCCAGCGTAGAAGATGCGTGCCGATACCCACCGGGATGCTCGCCTCCGCCCAGTCCTGCTCTCCACTGATCGACATCGCGGCCACGCCGTCGAGCATGAGTTCCAGAGTGTCTCCCGCACCGGCGGAGAGTTTCCAGGAAAACGCCACCGAAGCGGGACCGGAGACGACCGTCTCCACAAAGGAGGCCTGGCCCGCCAAAAGGCCGGGGGCGGATACCGCCCCATCCACGCCGTCACGCGTCACGCTTGTCTGGGTCTCCCATGGCGTCACGCCTCCGGTTGACCAGGCCAGGCACTCCGCGTCGAGTGCCGCTTCAAGAATGAGCGGAACGAGAGAGGTGAGGATGATTCCCTTTCCGGGGGCCACCGATTGAGGGTTCCCGACCGCGCAATAGATGCCGTTCGCGAATACCACGCCATTGAGATAATCCGTTACCCCCGAAGTCCTCGGAGTCCACGTCGCTCCATCGGTGGAAGCCAGAATGGTGCCATCTTCGCCTACCACGGTCACCGAAAAGCCATCGGTGGCGGCCGCCCTGAGAAATTTCAGGGTGCCGGAAGGGACCGGCGTCCAGAATTGTCCGTTCGAGGAGGCTCGGACAGTGCCGTTCTGGCCAACCGCCAGAAACTTTTGTTTGAACCACACGACCCCGGACAGGGCACTCGTCACTCCCGAAGACCGGAGCGACCAGGCGAGTCCATCCGCGGATTCGATGATCGTTCCCAACGCGCCGACCGCCACGAACTTGCCCCCTCCCGCCGTAACTGATTGCAGAAAGCGGAACGTCTTGGAGGGCGTGGATGCCCAGTTCACGCCATTCGTGGACGTGAGCACCGTGCCCGCGCCCCCCACCGTGACAAACCGGTTATTCGCGTGGGCGATACCCGAAAGAAACACCGACACGCCCGAGCTCCGGGGCGTCCAAGCCAATCCATCTGGCGAGGTCAGGATCGTGCCGCTCTGCCCGACCGCCACGAACTGCTGGCCGCTCCACACCACCGACCGCAAAGCCGCGGTCGTCCCGCTGGTCGCCGCCGCCCAAGCCGTGGAATCGTCCGACACACGGATCTCACCCCCATCCCCGACGACAACCCAACGCCCGTTTCCATAGGCGACGCCAGACAGAACGTTCGGGGATCCGGAGGCTCTCAGGTTCCAGTCCGTCTGTGCGAGAAGATGTGCCATTCCGGCAAAAGACACGAGGGCGACAATGCTTGCCAGGGTGACGTTCGTTCGCTTGAAGATCATAGAAGAGAGGGGAGGGGAGCGCACCTCCAATGGATGCGGAGCGGCAATTTCCTCGCAGGTGGACTATAGCGCCTTTGCCGACAAGGCCAATACAATCGGCGTCTCTGTTCCGCCCCGATCGCGTTTCCTGCCTCCGCGCCCCGCTAGGGGGGAGGCGGGGCCGCCGGCATTCCGAGGACGAAGATGCCGGACGTGTTCCCGGAAAGCGTTAGATTCAGCAGGATCTCGCCCGCATCATTCATCGCCCTCCCGTAGCCGCCCGTGGCGCCTCCCACATTGGTCTCCGAACTCGTGCCCAGGCCCACCACTGTTCGCACGTCGCTCCCTCCGAGATCGAAGGTGTCGCCCCTCCTCAATACCAGCAGTGGCGCCGGATCGGCCACCCCGCGGTCAAGGAACACGGCCTGGTTGGTCGAACTCGTGGTATCGCCAATCCCATTCACTAGGGTGATCTCGAAGGCGATGCCTCCCGTGCTATTGCAGGAAACGGTTCCAATGCTCGCGATGATCGCTCCGGCCGTGTTGTTGGCGATACCCCCCTCGCGGGCGATCAGGTGAAGCTCGCCGTTCTTCCACCGCCAGAGGCTTCCGTCGTTGCCCGAGTGCACCGCAGGCGTTGCCGTCGCGTCTTTCAGGTAGGCAAAGAAGCAGACGGCACCGTCGTCGCCGAGATGAAAGGACGCGAAGCGCTCGAACGCGGCGAGGCTGTCCGGAAGGCAGGGGGCGACCGCGCCCTCGCGGGCCACCAGCACCGGCGGGCCGGCGGCATTGCCGGAAGTGGTCCAAAGTCCCTCGTTGTTGGCGGCGGAAACGCCGGTACCGGCGACGTTCGCGCGCAGGACGACCTCGCCCGCGCTGTTGACCGCCTCTCCCATGAAGATACTGAACGTGGTGCCTCCCGTTCCCGCCGCCACCTCCCCTTCGCGGATGATCGCCTGCGGAGGGCCGCCTCCGAGGACTCCGGTGAAGAGCGCCGTGTTGTCCGACGGATCGAAGGGTGTCTCGAGAAGAAAGGCGCTGAAGGCAAAGCGACCATTCCCATCGCTGGCGACCACACGGGGGTGGAGATGACCGTAGGCCGTAGCGGCAAGGCTACTCGGCGCCCCTTCCCGGGCCAGCACTTCCGACGAACCCCGCACCACGAGGGTATCGTCGCTCACCGTCACGCCAGCGCCCGAGCCGAGCTGCAGGTTCGCGGCGACAAGCAGCGATCCATCACTCGCCAGGGCTGGTTTCTGCAGGACAATGTAGGTCTCGCTCCCTCCGGTCGGAGCGATGCCGCCTCGGGCGGCCGCCGCCATTCCGCCGCTGAACAAGGAAGGATTCGATCCGATGGCCGACTGGAAAGAGGTGCTCCCGGCGCCATTGACCGCCAGATTGCTGAAGGCACCGAAGAGTCCGCCTCCCGGCGCTGCCGTTCCCTTGACCGCAAGCGCCGGATGCGGTCCCGTGATCGGTCCCGCGAAGACCCCCGTGTTATTCGTGCCGGCCCCCGAGAGCGCGGCGTCGAAGACCACCGTTCCCCCGTTGCCCAGGTGCGCTCGGTAGATGTTGAAGATCGTCGCGCCAACCGGCACCCCGGGCCCGGTGGCCGCGTCGCCCCGCAGACTTACCGCGTCGAGGAAGCGTTCCCCGGGACTTGCCTGCTCCTCGAGCGCGATGACATCGAAGGTAATCGAAGCCATGTTCCCGGCCGTATCCGTCGCCGTGCAGGTCACGGGTGTGACCCCCAGCGGAAAGTTCGCTCCCGAGGGCGGCACGCAGGCCACGGGCGGATTCGCGGGCGAGACGTTATCCGTCGCCGTCGGCGTGGGATAGGTCACCGGCAAGGGGGCCGCACCCAGCGGGAAATTGACCACGAGATCCTTCGCGCTCGCGACGATTGGCGATACGGTGTCGACCACGATTTGCAGCGGCGCGGACGGGCCGCTCGTGTTCCCCGCCAAGTCGGTGGCCGTCCCCGTAATCTGGTGCGTCCCATTCGACAGCATCGATGTCGTGATAAGGAACGGACTATTGGCCGATCCGCTTCCGACCACGCCGTTCAGGCTGCTGATAAGAGTGACGAGCGATCCCGTTTCGGCGTCTCCCGCGATCTTCGGCTTCGTCACCATTGTGATGTCATCCGTCGTCGAGGCGCCCGAGTCGCTTGCCGCGATGAGGTCAAGGCCCGTCGGTGGGGCGATAGTGGTGTCAATGACTACCGATAGCACTCCGGAGGGAGCGCTCGAGTTTCCGAGCGCGTCGGCGGCGGTGGCCGTGAAGCTGTGGGTGCCATCGGCCAGCACGGGCGTCGTGATCGTCCAGTTGCCGCCCGCAACGACGAAGGTTCCGACGTTGCCCGCGATGCTGCTCTTAAGTGTCACCGTGCTGCCGTTCTCGCCGGTGCCGGTCAAGGTCGGGGTTTTGTCGGCCGTAATATTGTCAGTATTCGAAGCCCCGGTGTCGCTCGCCGCGATCAGGTCCGGCGTCGAGGGGGCGGCGGGCGGGGTCTTGTCGATGGTGTAAACCTGGCCGGTGAAGGGCTCGTTGGAAGTCGCCGGGCTCACCCCGGTGTCGTTGGCGAAATTAAGACCCAGCGTTCCGCTGCCGCTCCCGGTATTCGCGGTGACCACGTAGGTCGTTCCCGAGCCGGTCACTCCCGTCACGGAAGAGCCCGTGACCGAGCCTCCGTTGACGGTGGCGAAATTTCCGGTTCCCACACCCGTCACCGAAGCTGCGAAAACGACATCCCAGCGCACCGTGCCCGCGTTCGTCGGTGTGCTGTCCTTGCGATTGATCGAGGTGACCGTCGTTTCAACTGGCGCGGCGGCGACACCCGAGAAGAAGCGGATGTAGTGATCGTCCTTGTTGTTGGTGGCGTCATTCTCGTCGCGTGTCACGACGGCAAAATTGCCCGTTCCGCTCTCGACGATGGCTCTCGGCGCCTGCTCGTCCACCGAACCGCTCGGGTCTCCAACGGTGGTCCGTTTCGTGCCGCCGAGGGCGGTGCCGGAATTGTCGTAGAGTCGGGCGTAGGAGTCGCCTCCGGAAGTACTGTTCCCGCCCGCTCCGGTATCGCCAGGGCCGTAAGCGGAGTTCCAAGTGGCCGCGAAGCCGCCTCCGGCGATCGACGCGATGATCGGAGTATTCTGGCTGCCGGTTCCCATCGGGTTGATGTCGAAATACGGATTGATGAGGCCACTGCGGGCGGTGCCATTCGCATTGAAGACCTGGATGAAAGCACCATATCCGCCTCCGTCCGCGCTCGTACCGGTCCCGTCATTGTTCGAGTCTCGCGTGCGCCAGCCTGCCGCGAAGCCGCCGTCGCTGAGGGCGGCGAGGTTACCAAAATCCTGGAACAAGCTCTCGGCAGCAGCTCCACCGAGCTGGACGCTCGCGCTGGCTGCGGTTCCGTTGGCGTTGAAGGCACGGACGTAGGGATCGTCGGTGTTTCCGAGGGCGTTCTCGTCGTCGTTCCACGCCACGGCGAAGCCGCCGCCGGTGAGCGCGATGAGTCCGTCCGGCGTCTGCTCGTCGGCCGTTAGCGTATCGTTGACCCGAACGGTTGAGGAAACGGCGGCTCCGGCATTGGAGAACACGCGTGTGTAAACATCGCCGCCGGAAGTGCTGTTGCTCCCGTTGCCCACGTCGCCGGGGCCATAAGCGGAGTTCCATACGATGGCGAAGCCACCGCCCGTGAGGGCCGCGACAATCGGCGTATTCTGGCTGCCCAGTCCCGTGGGGTTGATGTCGTTGTACGGGAACTGGACTGTCGAGCGCGCGGTGCCGTCGGCATTGAAGACCTGGAAGAAGGCACCGTAGCCGGCACCATCGGCGCTGGTGCCCGTGCCGTCGTTGTTCGAGTCCCGCGTGCGCCAGGCCACCACGAAACCTCCGTCGCTAAGCGCGGCGATGCCGTTGCGGGGCCCGGTGTTGCCGAAGAATCCGAAGTCCTGGAACAAAGGGCCGTGAACGGCCGAGGATCCCATCTGCACACTCGGATTCACCGCCGCGCCCGTGGGGCTGAATACGCGGACGAAGTAATCGTCGGTATTGCCCGTGGCATCGTTCTCATCGCCCCAGACGATGGCAAAGTTGCCGCCAGTCAGTCCAACCCCCCCCGCGGGATATTGGCCATCCGGAACGCCGTTCGGATCGTTCTCGTTGACATGCACCGTGCCACCGGCCGCCACACCCGCCGAGGTGTAAACACGCGTCCACGCGTCCCCGCCACCGAAGCCGGGATCGTAGGTGTCGCCGGGGCCACCAGCCGAATTCCACGTCGCGGCAAAACTGCCGTTGGCCAGCGGAATCAGCAAGGGTGCGTCCTGAAAGCCGGTGCCACCGGCATTGATGTCAAGGTAAGGGGCCACCGGTGTCGCGGTGATCACCGAGCCGGTGGGGCCGTAGATCTTGAAGAAGCCGCCCCAATCGTCACCGTCCGAGGAGATCGGCGTCGCGGCACTGTTGTCGCGGGCGTTCCAGCTTACGGCGACGTTGCCGCCATCCAGCCGGATGAGAGCACCGAAATCCTCGAAATAGTCGTCGTGGTTGGTCGGGCCGCCCTGTCCGAGTTTCTGCTCGGCGCTGAAGGGATCACCCGGAGCTGCCAGCGCGATGGACGCGCCAAGAGCGAGGAGGGACGGCACAAGCCCGTGTGAGAGAAATGACCGGCGTGCGCGGCCCCAATCGGTGGTTTTCATAACTCTCATTTTTGCTTGGGATTAAGAACGCGGGACATTCTAATACAGCGACCCCGGAGAACCAGATTCTCTCCCCATGCCCGTCCATAACGTCAGGTTGAACCGGGGTGGGACTCTCAAAGACGATAGGGAGCCGACATGGCCGCGCAAGGCAAAATAGCGTCACATTGGGCTTTTGAAACCGTTGGAAATGAACGAGAACGTTCGCGGCTTTGGGCATTTTACCCGTTAAGAAAACTGGCTTCTGGGAGCTTTAATGCACTCCCCCGCCTTTCCGCTCCGCAAGAAACCGGAGCAAATCGACCAGCTCTTTCCGCGTCATCCAGGACGCCAGTCCAGGCGGCATGAGGGTTCCGGCGTCCTTGCGTTCGGCGATTTTCCCGCGCGGGACGGTTTCGGTGGTGCCGGTGGCGGCGTCGCGGAGGACGACTTGTTCCCCGGTTTCGAACTGCACGTAGCCGTTGAGCAGTTTGCCCGAATCCAGCCGCAGCGTCGTCGAAAGATAGCCTTCCTTCACTTGCCGATCTGGCCAAAGGACGGCCTCGACGAGGAGTTCGACCGGGAGGCCGGCCCCGACGGCGGTCAGTTCCGGGCCGAGAATGCCGCCTTCGCTCCCGAGCTTGTGGCACGCGACACACGCGGCGCGGGGGGAAGAAAAGACCGCACGGCCGGCCGTGGCATCGCCCGTTTGCTTCACCTCGTCGGCGAGAGTTTTCACGTAGTCTTCACTGAAGGCCGGAAATCCGACCAATCCGGCGTCGCCCGCCAAACCCAAGGCGGCAGCGAGGACTTCCGACGAGGCTCCGGCGGTGTGAACCGCTTCAAGAATCACGCTTGATCTTGAAGAAGGAATGCCGCCCTCCTTCAGGTTTTCCGCGAGGATGGCGAGTCCATTCACCCGGCCGAGAAAAGGCGCAACGAGATCCGCGATCCCCGTGGGTGCCGCGGAGGTTTTGAGCTGCCTGGCCGCAATCGCCGCCGCCCGAGGCAGATCGATTCCTGCCAGCGCTTCCAACGCGGCCGCGCGCACTTGAAGATCCGCATCGGCGGTGGCGATTTCCGCGCAGCGCTCCGCGGCTGCCGCTCCGCGCAAAGGCGCCAGGGCACCAATGGCAGCCACGCGGAAGGAGACCTCGGAGGCGGAATCACCCGCAATCCGGTCGGCCTCGCCTGCCAGTGGTTCCAAACGCCAGAGTCCGGCCAGGCGCATCGCGGGCGCGGCGAGCGCGGCATTGCGGGAATGCAACCCTCTCGACAGTATCGTGGTCGGGTCGGTCTTGGGCGTGATTTCCCGCACCTTCATCGCGTCCGCCAAGGCTTGAATCACCGGCGCATTCTCGCTCGCGCGGTTTAGGATGGCATCGATGTCCTCGGAGTTTCCGATGCTGGCGAGGAGAACGAGCAGCGTGTCCGTTACTTCCGGGACGAGCTTCGAATCGCTGAGCATTCCACGGACGACGACCGCCGCATCCTGGCCGGAGGTCTCCTTCAGGGCAAACGCAAGGTGACGCGGATTGGCAACCTTCAAGGTTCCACCCGTAAGCGCGGGCCACCACCGCGATTTCAAGGCATGGCAGGTTTGGACGAGCGCCGCTTCGAGGAAGCGATCCATCGGAGAATCCAGCACGCGGAGGGCGATGCCGATCGCGTTGGGATCATCGAGATAACTCGCGGCCACCACCGCTTCGAGACGAACGCGGGGATGGGAATCGCTCACTGCTTTCGTAAGCAGCTCGACCTCGTCGTCGATCCGATCCGCCCAGCGTCCAACGACCCGAACGGCATAGGCACGGGCCAGCGGTTCCCTGGCATCGAGCAGTTTTCCCAGGAGCGCGCGATCGACACTCTCATGCCATTCGGCGATTCCGACCGCCTCCTGAATGGAATGCGCGGAATCCGGCGATGCGGCGTCGAGTCCGGCGACCCAGGCGTTCAACCGTTTGATGACCTCGTCCGTCGGCATTCCTGAGAGCAACTCCCTCGCCCGCTCGCGCTCGAATCGAACAGGCGATTTCAGGGAATCGAGTAACTCCGCCGCCGAATTATCGACTAACTTCGGCCGTTCCCCGAGCGCCCGGCCCTTCGCCGTGATCCGCCAGACCCTCCCGTGGGACTTATCCCGATCCGGATGCCGGAAAGACGCCTGGTAATGGCCGATGATCGGGTTATACCAGTCCGCGACATAGATCGCGCCGTCCGGCCCTATCTGAAGGTCCACCGGACGAAAACTCCGGTGGCTCGAACGCAGGAGCGCCGGCTGGTTCACCGCGCGGTGGCCTGCACCGTCGGGTTCGAGTTTCATCCGGTCGATGGTATGGGCGAAGTATCCCGCGATAAGTGCGTCCCCGCGAATGTCTTCGGGAAGATGCGGCGAGTCCGCGATGGCGACGATCATCGACTTGATCTCCGTGTTCCCGATATCAATCGGATTCATGAAATGCTCGGTCGGCACCATGATCGGGAGTAACTCACTGAGCCCCGTCCCGCTCCCGCCCTTTACGAAGGGCTCACCCCAATAGCCGAAGGCGACGCCCCAGGGATTCTGGCTGCTTCCTCCTCGGAAGGCGTGCAATTGCCGCGCTCGCGGGCGCATCCGCCAGACCCCGTGCTGCTCCATGCCGACGATCCCCCACGGCGTCTCCACCCGCGCGAATCCGTGCAAGCCCTGACAAAAAAACAATTCCCCGCCGGGGCTCCACGTGAACGAATTGATATTCTGGTGCGTGTCTCCCGTCCCGAAGCCCGAGAAAATCACTTCGCGGCTATCTCCGCGATCATCGTTGTCGGTATCTTTCCAGAAGACAAGATCGTGCCCCTCACCCACATACACGCCACCGTCTCCAAGCGCGAAGCCCGTCGGCATGTCGAGACCATCGAGATAAACCGTTGTCTTGTCCGCGCGACCGTTGCCATCCGTATCTTCGAGAATAAAAAGCCGATCATCCACCTTTTCCGTCGGCACGATCTGCGGATACACGAGCGAACAGAGCACCCACAAGCGACCACGCGCGTCCCAACGCATCGTAATCGGATTCGCAATGCCGTCCTCCTCCGAAGCGAAAAGGCTGATCTCATATCCGTCGGCCAGCGTGAACGAGGCCAATTCCGCCGCGATTGAATCGTCGGCATCGGGGGACTCCACCGAATCCGCCCGCGCCCCGATCACCGAGAGAAGCGAGGCGGCGAAGAGAGAGAGCCTCCTCTTCATCGTCCCAGTTCCTTTCGTGATTCTAGGATCCTGTCCTCGGCGGCTTCAATGAGCGGAATAATGCCATCCAGCTCCGCCGGAAACCAACGCGGCTTCCCCGGTCGATGGTCCTTGCTACTCGGTTGATCCTGCCGGTCGCCGTAGGCGAAGGCCCAGTTCGTCGGTCTCCAGTGTTCGCGCCAGAGACGATTCTTTTCCACGATCTGCCTCCGCCATGCCTCGAGCTTCGGATCGGCGAAACCCTCGCCGTTCAGTTCGCCCGCGCTCAGCGCCGTTCGATCCAACAACTGCGACACGATCTCGGAAGAATACCGCCATTCTCCGGCGGGTGTGAACTGGATGCCATCCGTCGTTTCTTCCCCGACGGCAAATGCGCTCAAATCCACGCAGGCATATCCGCGTTTCGTCGCCAGATCGAGGATCGCCGACGCGTAAGCGGCGACGGACGCGTTGTGCCTCGTCAGATCCGGTTGCGCCGCGTGCCGGGGATTCCCGAAGGGCGCTGGTGTCACCAGAACGATCCGCCCCGTGCACGCCGCATATCCGTCGAGGAGCTTCTCGTAGGCCGCGATGAATCCGGGAATCCGTGCTTCCCCTTCGAGCGCTTCCATTTGCCCGAAGGACGCCAACAATACCGTCGCTCCCGCCCGCTTGAGTTCCTCCGCTTCCGGTCCGAAGTCGAGAGGCCGTTGCCGCGAGTAAACCGTGTCCGCCTGCCAGCCCATATTGCGGAAATACACATTCTTCTCCCCCGCTCCGAACGTCATCAAGGTCTCAAGATAGGCACGCTCATCCAATTTCGCAGTGCGTGTTCCCCCCGCAAGGGCAATGACATCGCCGGCGCGCAACGCGAATCCATTCTCGAATTTCGGGTGCGGGATGCAGTCGAGCGGCGCCGGGGCCGAACGCGCGCGAATGTGGGGACGCTCCCCGGCGGGACAGGCTTCGAGCCCGACAAGCGCGATGAGCGGGACGATGAAGCAGAGTTTCATGGGAGCCAGTGGCGCGCGGCGATTTGTTAATCCGGCAATTCCCGCACGCGCAGGTTGCGAAAATCGATCGGCGAACCTTCCGACTCCAAGCAGAGGAATCCCTCGCGCGGCTCGCAGCCGGTGCCTCCCGAAACCTCCTCGCCGTTCACCCACAGCCGCACTTCACCGTTGATCGCGCGGATGTAGTAGTGGTTCCACTCGTTCACGCCCTTGCTCAGGTTTTTCGAGGGAAAGCTTCGCTCGCCGTTCGGAGCCACCGGAGGAAAAGGTTTCATTTTCGCGCCGACAGGAAAAACATCCCCGTTCGTCGTGAACCAGTCGGCTTTCTTCCCACCCTTCTCGTAGGCTTCGGTGTAGCCGTGATCCAGCACCTGCACCTCGATCCCGCGCGGGAGGCCCGGCTTGCCCTTGATGTTTTTCAACGATTCCTCGCTCGCCCAGACAAAGACGCCGGAATTCCCCGCCGACTTCAGGTGCCGCCATTCGACCACGATCTCCAGATTCCTGTAGCGTTTCTTCGACTTGACCACCCCGACCGGACGCCCCGTGCAATGGATCGAGCCATCCTCGTTCCACGTCCAGGTGTCGGGCCCGCCGTTCACATCTTCGAAGTCATCCTTCGCGAGCGCGACCCAGCCCGGCCCGGTGCCATCGATAAATGCACGGGGCGGGGCAACGGGTTCCGCCCCGTCTTCGTCGGCCTGTGCGAGGGTGAGGACGGCAAGGGCGACTGCGGAAAGGGTTAACGAAAGGGACATGCGGAGTTTCATCCTGATATCCATAGCGAAGGCGTGTCGCGTGGGCAAGGCGGATCGGAATGATCGCTTTTTGCTGCATTCGCGGCCGATTCCCGCTATGAATGAGGAAACGAACCCATTCCTATCCCAATGAAGTCTACCCCGATCCTCGTCCTGTTTCTCGCGATTTCCACCGCCGCCAGCCCCGCCGCCGACTGGCCGCATTGGCGTGGCCCGAACTACAATGGCCATTCGGCGGAAACCGAGTGGACGACCGAATGGCCGGGCGGCGAACCGAAGATTCAGTGGAAAGCCAACGTCCAGACCGGGTTCTCTTCGATGGCCGTCGCGGACGGACGGATCTTCACCCTCGGCAACAAGGACAACCGGGAGACCGTCTGGTGCCTCGACGCCGAGACCGGCAAGGGGAAGTGGAAACACGAATACGATTGTCCGCTCGCGCCGAAATTCTTCGAGGGAGGTCCGGCATCCACCCCTGCGGTAGACGGCGGCAATGTCTACACCCTGAGCCGCTCCGGGCACGTCTTCTGCCTCGATGCCGCCGATGGCAAGGTCATTTGGGCGCACGATGTCGCGAAGGAGGATGGCATGCCCGCTCCGACCTGGGGGTTTGCGGGATCCCCTCTCGTGCTTGGCAAGGCGGTTATCCTCAATGTCGGCGCCAGTGGGATGGCTTTCGACAAGGCCAGCGGCAAAGTGCTATGGAAATCCGACGCTACTGAATCCGGTTACTCGACACCACTACCTGTCGAACGCGATGGGAGAACGGTCGTCCTCATGGCCTCGGCGAAGGCCTGGATCGCCGTCGACCCGACGGACGGCGGACAAATCTGGAGCCAGCGCTGGGTCACCAAATACGACGTGAACGCCGCCGATCCCATCGTCGCGGGGAATTCCGTTTTCGTCTCCTCCGGCTATGGCAAGGGCGCCGCCCTTCTCGACTGGTCAGGCGCCAACGCCCCCAAGATCGTCTGGGAGAACAAGAATCTTCGCTCGCAGATGAATCCCGCCGTCCTTGTTGAGGGCCATCTCTATGGTGTCGATGACAACTCCGGCGACAAGAACGAACTGCGCTGTCTCGAACTGGCGACCGGCAGGATCAAGTGGTCCCAAAAGGGTATCGGCACCGGCGGCGTCATCGTTGCCAACGGAAAACTCATCGTTCTCAGTTCGCGGGGCGAGTTGATCGTCGCGCCCGTTTCTCCGGAAGCA
>JAHEDC010000503.1 GCA_024641425.1 Verrucomicrobiales bacterium
GAGGAGGAGGAAGAGCAAATCAATCCGGGGCTCTGGGGCAAACGCTTGGCCGAATACCTCGTGGAGGGGCTCGCGGAGCGAGGCATCATGACGGAGGAGATGATCGCCGAGGATTGGGGCTGGTATGTCCCGGTGCGGAACGAAGGATTCCGGCTCGCGGTTTGTTGCGGACATCAGGACGGCGATGATGACGAATTCCTGTGCTTCACCGAGCCCAGCACGCCCATCGTGAAGAAGTTCTTCAAGAAGATTGACGCGACGGAACCGCTTACCCGCCTTACCGACGCCCTCCAGGAGATTCTCGCCTCCGATCCGGAGATCACGGACGTGGTCTGGACCGAATCCCGGTAAACTCGCTCGGCGTTTGTCACTTCGTGAACGCCCCGGAAACATTGAATTCATCGGATTTTCGCGGCATCTTCACCGTATCTTCACCGTATCCTCAATTGGCTGGGGAACCTTCGAAGCATGAATCGTTTAAAACCAACCACGCGAACACGCCGTGTTCGCTTCTGTCTCCTTGTTATCGCGGTGGCCATTGTTTCTTGGATTGCCCGCGGAACCTACGACAAGCATTTCATGATGGAGGGGCGGCTGCATGTCGTCAACAACTCGGGGAGAGATCGTGACGTCATGCTGACGTTTCCTTCCGGAAAGCATTTGGAGTTCTTCCTCGGGAAAGGGACATCGAGGGGATATCGGATCAGCGACACGGGGGAGGGAGCGATTGCGGTAAGAACCGACGGCGGGAGCCCGAGTGAACTGGGCTACGTCACTTCGATGAACGGGGTCATCATCTTGGCTCTTGGGGAGGACAAGGCGGAATTCTCGCAGATTTTCCCGTCGATCGAACCGGAAAAGCCGGTGGCGGAAAGCGCGGAACGCCCCGGCTGATGCGCCCGGCGATATCCCTTCGCGCGTTCCTCCTCAGGGAGGGGATTTAGGAATCGGTGCCGGAAGGGCGGCGGCGGGTCGAAGACGTCGGGCGCACTACCGCCAACAATCGGGTGTGATTTCAGGGGTTGCCGGCAGAATGAGGCCGAAGAGAAGCCTTTACCGCAGACGATTGAGGGTGTAGTAGGCGATCTTTCCAGTAACCGGAGTACCCTCCTTGCCGGCGATCTTGTCGAGTGTGAGCTGGTAGACCTTCTCCGTCTGGAGATCGGGGACGACGAGATGGACGGACCTGCCGTCGGGGGAGACGATCGCGGACGTGACGGGTGCGTCCTTTTCATCGATCTTCGGGGAGCCGTAGTTGCCATGGTAGAGATAGCCCCAGTGACGGAACCGGTAATTGGAGGGATCTCCGGCGGCAGTCGCGTCGACGGGCTCGGTGAAGGTGAGATCGAAGCCATCCCTTGCCAGTTTGATGGCGCCGATTTCACAGGGTTTCGACGTACCGTCGAAGCGGATCCGTTGGAGTCCGTAGGGTGCTCCGCCAACGCTGCCCCAACCGCGGCTTGTTTGACCGACCCAGAGGGTACCATCGGGGCCAAAGGCGAGGCGGATGGCTCCGCATTGGAGGTGGTCGATGAAGTTGATGGCCGCCCCCTGATAGGCGTTGCCGACCTTGTCGAGGACAAGTCGGAAGACGTTCGAGCGGGTCTGGTCGCCGCAGAATATCTGGCCATCAAAGGGGCCGAATTTGCCGCCGGTGGTGTCGAAGACGGGATTTCCGGGGGAGTTTGCGAGTTCGCCCTGCGGAATCCAGATGGCCGGACGGGTGCGGAGTTTCTCGTATTCGGCGGCGCTGATCGCGTTGAGATCCCTCCCCTTGAAATCCGGATGGTAGAGAAGCGAGGCGGGATGCCCATGGAATCGGCCCTTCACGACCTGTTGCAACGAGGAGGTGGCATTCCAGTCGCCTTGGTTGTCCGTGTAGAAGATCTCGTCGTTCTCCGGATTGATCCCGAGCCCGGCCGGCGAGCGCATGCCGTAGGAGATGGTGCTGTATTTTCCGTCGGGCGCCACCTGGTAGCAGGTGCCGCGGTCGGGACTATCGATGGTCATGATGGCACCGCCGACGGAGAGGCCGCCGCCGTGGCCAAGGTTGAGGGTGCCATAGAAATTACCCTTGCTGTCGCGCACCGGGCCGTAGTTGAACTGGTGGTAGTTTCCGAGGAAACCCCAGGCGTGAGTGACCGACCTGTAGACGTCGGCAACGCCGTCCTTGTCCTCGTCGAGGAGCTCCGTCAGTTCGGGTTTCTGGGCCGCGAAGATCTGCCCTGTCTTGCGGTCGCAGAGGACGCCGGTGACCTCGTGGAGGCCGTCGGCGAAAAGGGTCCAGTTGCCGTCGTAGGAATAGCGCCAGACCTGGCCGAAGCGGGTGCCGCAGTAGACGTCTCCGTTCTCGGCGACGCTGAGGCCGGCAATCCCCATGGTAACGCCTTCGGGCAGCGGGATGGTCTCGACCTTGTAGCCGGGAGGAATCAGACTCGGGACATCGGCGGGATACGGCTGGTATTGACCGTAGGTATTGCCGGCGAGGGCGAGCAGGACAAGAGGAAGCGAGCGAAGCGATTTCATGGCGGGAAAGGAGACGACGGATCAGGATCCGGGAGAGACGGTGACGGAGAAGGATGCGGCTGAAGCGGAGGGCACCGTGAGCGTGCCTTCCTTCCAGGTGCCGGCCGAACTGGCGAGAGTGAGCCCGTCGGGGTTCAGCGAGAAGCGGACGGGCGCGGAGGGTGCGGGCTTGAGAGTGAAATTGTAAGTCAGACCCTTCCCGTTCGCTGAAGCCGTCGTCTTCTGTTGGATGGTTTGGCTTCCGAGCTTGAAGATGAAAGCGGGGGCATCGGGATCGCGACGGTAGCCGAGGAATTCGGGCTTGGCCTCTTCCTCGCCGATGCGGAGCGGGAAGCCGTTCGCGCCGGTCATGAAAATCGTTCCGAGAGGCCGGCAGGTGCCGCCCCCGCGTCCGGTGCCGTTGCCGCGCTCGGGACCGACGTCGAGGAAGTCGCCGCTCCAGCCGTATTTGACGCAGCAATCCTCGCTATCGAAGACGTAGTTCATCCCGCCCATGAGACCGACGGCGATTCCGTGGGCGGTCGTCTCGGGAAGGTTGCAGCGTACGACGAGCGGAGTGTATTCGACCGCGAGCCGGAACTCGCTTGAGCCGCCACCCGCGATGCTGAGAGGTTTTCCGGCGCTGAGGGGAGCGTTTTTGACGCCCGGACCACTCCAGGCGACCTGGAGCGATTCCTCACCTCCGAATTCGATGTAGTCGACTTCGAGTTGGTGGGAGCCTGCGGTGAGGGAAATCTTGCCGCTCACGGCCTCGCCGGCCGGATGCACCCCGTCGTTGTTGACGACCGTCTTGCCATCGACAATCAGGCGCGAGCCATCGTCGGAGCTGAGGTAGAATTCGTAGTCACCATCGAAGGGAACATTCAGGTTGGCCTTGAAGACGAAGCCGAATTCGTTATCGCGGTCGCGGGCCGAGATGTCGATGCGGTCGTTCTCGATCTTGCCGGATTTCTTTGCCGTCAGCGCCGCGAAGTCGGGAAGCGTCTGCCAGGCTCCCTCGTAGTAGTCGTAGCGGAGATCGGTAATTCCGGGGCGCGTGCGGGTGGCGAAGATTTGTCCCTTCATCAACAGGGAGTGACCGGGAAAGGTGCAAACGTAGGGGTAGATTCCTTCCTTGTCCGGGATGGTGAAGGTGATGGTCTGGTTCTCGTGGGGATTCAGGAGGCGGGTATGGGCGAGAATGAGCGGCGACTCCGGGATAAAGCCCTTCTCCATGCCTTCGGTGCCCATCTTCAGCGCCAGTTCGGCGACGGCCTTCCCGTTTTCCGCGCCCTCGGTGCACACGACAAGATTGTGTTGGAGCTCATCGGTATTCTTGAGCGTCAGCTTCACGGTGTCTCCGGGTTCGACGAGGAAGCTCTCGACCTTGTAGCGCATCCGGCCGTTGAGCATCGGGATGTCGATCCCGTGCTCGGCGGCGAAAACCGGATGCGGCGCGAGGGCAAGGGCAAGGGCGAAAGGGAGGAAGAGCGGCGTGAGTTTTTTCATGGCGGACGATGAGTCCGAATCGTGGCGGCGGGAAGCGTGGGCGTCAACGGCGGAATTGGCCCTTGCGCGAAGGCCGCCGTCTGGGCGAGAATCGGGAATGAAGCAACTCCCGCGCCTCCTACTGAATGCCTTCCTTGTCGCCACCGCCGCCGGTGCGGGATTCGCCCGCGCGGCGGAGAAACCGAACATCGTCTACATTCTCGCTGATGATCTCGGCTACGGGGATGTGAAGGCGTTCAATCCGGAGGGAAAGATCCCGACGCCCCGTATCGACCAACTGGCCGCCGAAGGGATGCGCTTCACGGACGCGCATACCGGTTCGGCCGTCTGTACCCCGACGCGTTACGGTGTTCTGACCGGACGCTATGCCTGGCGCTCGAAGCTCAAGAGCGGGGTGCTCGGTGGATTCTCGCCGCCTCTGATCGATCCCGAGCGGGAGACCGTGGCCTCGTTTCTCCGAAAGCAGGGCTATCGCACGGCCTGCATGGGGAAATGGCATCTGGGCTGGGATTGGGCGCGAACGAATGCGACGCCCGAGACCGAGCCAAAGAACTACGGGGCGATTCCGGTC
>JAHEDC010000068.1 GCA_024641425.1 Verrucomicrobiales bacterium
TTTCCGCGCACACATTCCCCAGTTCCTCGCCGCTCACCGCCGTGACGTCCGTGAAGGCTTCGTCTTCTTTGAGGCGCTCCAGTATTTCGCGTCTTCCGTTGAGGAGAAGCACGTCGCCTTCCGCGAATTCCACATCCGCCAGATGGTCGCGGAGAACCTCTCCCCCGCGCCGGATCGTGAGGATATGGACGCCATAGCGGCGGTTGAAATCGGCCTTCCGCACCGTAAGCCCCGCGAGCCGGGAACCCGCCGACACCCTTGCCGTCGCCAGGCCCGCGTGCTTTGACGAGAGAAGCTGGAGGATCTCACCGCCCGAGGCGATCTCCAGCGCCTGCCAGTTCAGGAAATCCTCGAACTCCCCGACCCGCCCCTGCACTTCCAGCCGGTCGCCGGCCCTGAGCGCGAAGCTCCCGCCGGGATGCGAGAACGTCTCCGCGCCCCGCGCCACCGCCACCACTTGCAACCCGAGCATCGGCCCCAGTCCCGCGTCCTTCAGCGCCACCCCTTCCAACGGCGAGTCCTCTGTTACGCGGAGGAAAAACCGCCGGTCCTGCAGCCCGTGCGCGAAGCGGAACGCCTTGCCCGCCTCGGCGC
This sequence comes from Verrucomicrobiales bacterium, assembly GCA_024641425.1. GTDB lineage: Bacteria > Verrucomicrobiota > Verrucomicrobiia > Verrucomicrobiales > DEV007 > JAHEDC01. The sequence goes on from JAHEDC010000068.1 coordinate 595, forward strand.
GGGAGTCGGCCATTCCTTCCGGCATTTTCGACGGGAGCAAATGCCGGCCGATGAAGGCGACGAAAAGCGAGCCGAGGATGAGCGCGGGCACCCCGATCGGCGAGAAGGCGAAAAGGCTGAACCCCTCGTAGCCCGCGTGTTTCAGCGCGTTCGAGGCCACGAGATTCGGCGGCGTCCCGATGAGCGTCGTCAGCCCTCCCAGCAGCGAGCCGTAGGCCATCGGCATGAGCAGACGCGAGGGCGACGTCCGCGTTTTCCGCGCGATATCCATCACCACCGGCAGCATGAGCGCGGCCACCCCGATGTTGTTCATGAAGGCCGAAAGCCCGCCCGCCGTCAGCATGATGGCCAGAATCATGCGCGGCTCGGTATTCCCGGCCAGTTTCAGCACCTGCCGCCCGATCACGTCCGCCACCCCCGTCGCGCTGAGCCCCGCGCTTAGGATGAACATCGCCCACACCGTCACCACCGCCGGATTGCTGAATCCCGCCAGCGCCTCTTCCAAGGTCACCAGTTCCGAGATCGCCAGCACACCCAGTACCAGCAACGCGACGACGTCCATGCGCAGCTTCTCCGTGATGAAAAGCACCAGCGCCACCGCGAGGATCGTCAGGACGGCGGCGATCTCAACGGTCATCGGCAGGGCTGCGGAGGTTACAGGACACGTCCCCCATCAAGCCATTTCGCCCGCCGGATGGCAATTCGAAAACCTTCGGCAAATCCCATCGGCTCTCGCTGCGTTCCCATCCTCGCTCACGGAGTATCCCCAATTCACGTTCCTTCCCTTCCGCCGATGAATGATCCTGCCATGGCAATCTCACCACGTTCCTTCCCTTCCCGTGAGCGTCCCACTTCGCGCTTCCTTTGGCTGACCTTTACCGGGTACAGCTCGTTGTCGGCGGCGATCTCGTGGAGCGTGCGCGCTCCGCGCGCCGCCTCCAAGTCCACGCGGGCCTTGAAAGAATAGATTACCTATTCCAAGGAAAAACGGGAAGGTACATTCACTCATCCATCCGATTCATTCACCCATCCGCTGCCGGCAGAACGCCGATAAAACGCGGATGCCGTTGCCGCGATTCGAACTCGAAACGAAATCAACGTAAGGCCACCTCACACTTTTGCCACACTCCGGATCGCCTCATCCCACCACGGCGCTAGGGTTTCCGCCGGGCGGAGCCAGATTTGGCGGTGGAGCCAGGACATGGAATTCTCGTCGGAAAGGACGAGACGTTTCTCGTCGTCGGTGAGGGCGCCGGGGCCTTGGGCGAGGAGGCGCTCGCGGAGGGCGCGAATGGACTCGCGGTCGGGGAGGACCTGCTCGATCTCGGCGGCGTAGACGGGGTTGAGGAGTTTCTCCCGAAGGAGGGAAACGTGAACGGCATTGACGTAGGGATCGAGGACGGCGCGGGCGAGGCCGGAGCCGGACGGGAGGGCGCGCTCGGCATCGGAAGTGGCGGCGAGGCGCTCGTGGATCTGCGTGATCTCGGGCGGCGGCGCGGTTTCCTCGGGAGTGAGGAAGAGGCCGAGTCCGCGCAGTTTTTGCCCCCAACTCCGCCGACTGAGAAAGACCGAGACGGGAATGGAAACGACCATGCCGAGAAGGACGGGGACGAACCACCAGAAGTAGGCGCTGCCGAGCTTCCACGCGACCATGCCCCAGACGAGGCCGGTGAGGGTATGTCCCCAGTGCGCGCGGAAGGCGGTGGCCCAGGCGGTACCGTCGGCGCCGCGCTTCTGCGTGCCCCAGTTCACCCCGGCCCCGCGCAGGATGCTGAGAACGAAGGCGCTGTGGAAGAGCATGAGGACGGGGGCGATGAGGGCGCTGACGAGGGTCTCGAGGAAGATGCTGACGCCAGCCCGGAACAGCCCCCCGAACGAGCGGCGGCGCTCGCGGTTCAGGAGGAGATCGCCGGCGGCGATGGCTTTGGGCAGGAAGAGGACGGCCATGCTGAGGCCGAAGATAAGGAAGCCGTGCTGGGCGGCCGAGAGATTGCCGAGCGCCGGAGTGAGCCCGCGGGGCGCGTCGATCCGACTGAGACCGGTTTCCTTGAAGGACGCGATCATCATCGTGCCGAGGAACATGAAGAGGAACCAGATCGGCGAGGCCAGATAGCCGAAGATGCCCATGAGGAGATGGATGCGGCTGATGCCCCGGAAACCGCTCGCGAAAAGGAGCATGGAATGCTGGAGATTTCCCTGGCACCAGCGGCGGTCGCGCTGCGCGCTCTCGATGAGGCCCGGCGGCCCTTCCTCGTAGCTGCCTTCGAGATCCCAGGCGAGCCAGACTTCCCAACCGGCCCGGCGCATGAGGGCGGCCTCGACGAAATCGTGACTGAGGATATGGCCGCCGAACGGCTTCTTCCCCGGCAGGTGAGGGAGATCGCAGAACTGCATGAAGGGCTCGACGCGGATGATCGCGTTGTGCCCCCAGTAGTTGCCGCCGTCCTGCACCCAATAATTCAATCCAGCCACGAAGAGCGGCGAGTAGAGGCGATTCGCAAATTGCTGGATGCGCCCGAAGGCGGACTCGGAGTTCACGAGGCCGGGCACGGTCTGGATGAGGCCGACAGTGGGATTCGCCTCCATCAGGCGCACAAGGTCGGTGATCGTTTCGCCGCGCATGACGCTGTCGGCATCGAGCACGATCATGTAGCGGTAGCGCTTGCCCCACATGTTGAGGAAATCGCGAACGTTCCCGCTTTTCTTCTCCGTGTTCACGGTGCGGCGGCGGTAGTAGATGCGCCCCAGCGCGCCCAGTTCCCGGACGAGCCGTAACCAATACCTCTCCTCCTCGACCCAGTGATCGGGATCGGTGGAATCGCTCAGGATGAAGAAGTCGAACGTCGCGCCGTCGGGCAGCTTCGCGAGCGACTCGTAGATGGCCCGCAGGCCCTCGTAAACGCGGGTAACTTCCTCGTTGTAAACCGGGAGGATGATGGCGGTGTTCGCCTCGCCGAGAGGGATGTCGCGGTAGGGATTCCGCGCCGTGATCGAACCCCGGTCGCCGAAGCGGAGGACGAAAAAGCCGTAGAGGGCGTGGGTGCAGCCAAAGGCGGCGAGGAAGAACAGGAGCGGGAAGATGACGACCAGCGCGGTGCTCCAGCCGTTCCAGCCATTGCGCCAGAGGAGGTCGGCGAAGAGCCACGTCGCGCCGGTGGTGAGCGCGGCCGCGATGGTGAAGAACCAGAAGAGGCGCGCGCCCCGGCGGACATGGGGGACGGCGGCGAGGCCCATGCGTTGCCGCATTTCCCCGGCGGTCTCGGGGCGGGCATCCGGAGGACGGCTCATTCGGCGAAGACGTGGGTGAGACGGAAGAGGAAGACGAGCAAGGCGATGGCCGAGCCCCAGACGAAAACCATCAGCAGGTACGGTCGTCGGCCGGGAGCGGTGAGGGCTTTGATCGGGCCGAGGTCGATCGGACGCGGACTCATCTGCGAGAGCTGGAAGTCGGGCCCCGAACGCGGGTAGGTTTCCCGCATGGCAGAGACGAATTCCTCCGGCCACGGCCCGGGCCGCAGGAACTGCTCCTGCCAGCGACCCGGCATGTCAGCGAGGAGCAGCGAAAGCCTTCCCTTCACCGAGATCCGCTGGTCGGTGCCGGTCGGATCGTCGCCGAGAATCTCCGCGAACCACTCGGTGATGAGGCGGTCGGTTTCCTCGTAGGCGAGTTCGACCGGGGCCTTGTCGCGCTCCATTTCGGCGCGCGCCGTCGCGCAGTCAAGCACCCGGTTCACGAGTTGGCTGAGGAGGAGCTTGTTGCGGATGCGGAGGGAACAGAAGTAACCCTCGACCCGCGTGTAGGCGTCGTTCCAGACTTCCAGCGGATGGCCGGCGACCGAGCCGGCGGCGACTATTCCTTCGGCGTCCACAGGTAGTCCCAGGTTTCCGTGAGCACGGCGTCGCCATTCTTCAACGTGCAACGCAGGGAGACCGGTGTCGGTTTCTCCCCGTGCGGTTCCAGCTTGATCATTACCCGCCAGCCCTCGGCGAAGGGATTCCTGTGCACCGTGCAGGCCGCGATGTGGGCGTTCTCGCTGCAACTCACCGCCGCTTCCGGCGGGCTCTCCTCGGTCAACCCGGCGAGCTTCGGCCCGACGAAATCGACCGCGAACTGCTGCGTCTTCCTGTTATGGATATCGACGCCGACGCGCGTCGCCTCGACGATGTCGTGGGACGGCAAAGCATCCACTATCGCTCCACCCGTGCTCAGGTTATAGGCGAAATGGAAGGGCTCGCCCGGTGCCGGCAAAGTCTTGGGCACCCAGAAAGCGACGACGTTGTCCTTGTATTCGTCCACCGTGTCCAGTTCGACGAGATGCACTTCGCCCGCACCCCAATTCCCCTTCGGCGTGATGAAAACGCTTGGCGTCTGGTGGTAGAAATTGAAGATCTCCTGGTAACTCCGGAAGTCCCGGTCGCGTTGCAGCAGACCGAAGCCCTTCACGCCCGAGGCCTCGAAAACGCTATAGCGCTTCGTCTTTTCCGAGCTGCACAGCGGACGCCAGATCCTCTCGTCCGCGGCAGTATGGAGAAGCAGGCCATCCGAGTCATGCACCTCGCCGCGGTAGTCGGCCGGCTTTCCCTCGGTGTTCTCGCCAAACCAGAACATGCTCGTCAACGGTGCCAGGCCGACCACCTTGGTCTCTCGCGCCCCGTTCTCCTTGCTCCGGAAAAAGAGCGTCGCCTCGATGTCCACCGACGTCGTCTCGCCCGGCTTGATCGTGAAGGCGTATGCGCCCGCGCAACTCACGCTATCGAGCAGCGCGTAAAGCGTCACCGCTTCCACGCCCGGCTCGGGCTTGCCCAACCAGAATCGAGTGAAAAGTGGAAACTCCTCCTGCCCGTCGCCGCCGCAATCCAGCGCGAGTCCCCGCGCCGATTGTCCGTAGCGCAGGCCTTTCGCCAGCAGTCGGAAGTAGCTTGCGCCCTGGAAAACCGCCACCTCGTCCATCGCCTCCGCCTTATTCAATGGATAGAGCAACCGAAAGCCGGCGTAACCCGTGTTCACCGGAATCTGATCCTTGATGTCGAGCGAGCCGTAGTCGAAGAAATCCTGCACGAAGCGGATGTTCTGCGCCGCTTTGTCCGTGAATTCCCAGACATGCACCGGCTCGCGGAAAATGTAGCCCGGATGGAAGAATTCGACCCAGAACTTCAGCCCGTCCTCGTGCCACAGCGCTTTTTCCCGCCGGAAGCGGATCTCCCGGTAGCGGTCGTAGTTCAGGTTCTTTTCCTGGAGAACCTCCGGCAAGTCCGCCGCCGGGCTCTGGAAGGGCGCGGCTGAAACTTCCTTGGCCTGTTGCTCCACGTAGGCGAAGTCGACGGAAATGTCCTCGACCTGCGCGGAAGCCCACATCACCGGAACGACGAAAAGGATGGGAAAAAGGAATCGGGAAAAGAGAACCATGATCGGGTCGGGCACCAATGTAGCGGAAACGGTTCCAATTCGAGCGGAAATTTCCTGTCCTCCGAAAACCTCGGGTCGTTTGGAGCCGAGGCGAGACAAAGACAATCCGCGCGGGGGTGGCGATCCGTGATGGCCGAAAGGGCCTCGGCAGGACGTATCCTCCATCTGGAGCGCCAGTCCAGGTTGCCGTTTCCGCTCGCCTTTCGCAAGGGAACTACATTCTCACGTCAATACCTTCAGGTCACCGGTTCTCGGGCCGATACCAGCCCACTGTGGCCCGAGGTGCCCTGCTGGGCAGGGGACGCAATGACCCCTCGACCACGGTTCATCGATTCTCGGACACGCGACATGCTATCCATTGATGACGGAACGTCGGGGGCTTGCATGAGCGGGGCTGACGCCGACCCGAACCACGACGGCATTGCGGATCTCATCCATTCCACGACCGGAACCGATCCCGTCTCTCCCGATGCTCCGGCCATCCTGAGATTGGACGCGAGCCCCACCGGGCATCCCCTTCTCCGCTGCCGCACGCGCGCGGGAACGCGCCACGCGCTCACCGCCAAGTTTTCCGACACCCCTGCCCTCGGAAAATGGTCCGCCTGGCGAGGCCCAGCCCTGCGAACCACGGCAGGCGACTTCGTCGACTGGGAGGTCGATGCTTTTGCCGGCACAACCGAGATCCCGCCCACGGCCGCCTTCCGGCCCAGCGTGCGCTGATCCCTTTTCCCAACAATGGCCGGGGTTATTGTTCCGTGGCAAGGAATCCGGGTTTGCCCCTCCCCCTCGCCTTGCCTACAATGGCTCTGAACCATGAGCCATCCTGAAGAAAACACCGGCACCCTCAGTCCCCACCAGAAGGCCTTCGCCCTTAATCTCGATCACGCGAAATACGGCACGATCGCGGAAATCGGAGCCGGACAGGAAGTCGGTCGCTGGTTCTACCGTGTCGGCGGGGCCTCCGGAACGGTCGCCATGACCGTTTCGGCCTACGACAAGATCTTTAGCGACGCCATCTACGGCGCGGGGGGGCGCTACGTGAGCCGGCCCCGGGTCGAGACGATGCTGGACAAGGAATACGGCTTGCTCGTGGAGAGGCTCGACGAGTCCCGCGGTGAGAAAACGACCTTCTTCGCCTTCGCGAATACGGTGGTCGCGCGCAGCTTTTCCTTCAAGGAAGACGGCCACGGCTGGCTCGGCATCCGCTTCCAGACGCAGCCGCGCGCGGAGCCGTCCCGGGTCATCGTCCACGTCCGGCTTCTCGACAAGGAACCGAACCAGCAGCAGGAAGCCATCGGCATCCTCGGGGTGAATCTGATCTACGGCGCGATGTTCCTCCACGCGCACCCGGAATCCCTGCTGCGTTCGTTGGTCGACAATCTGACCGCCGACCGGGTGGAAGTCGACCTCATCGACTTCTCCGGGCCGGACTTTGAAGCCGTGGACAACCGGATTATGGCCCTGAAACTCGTCGAGGAAGGCCTCACCGGCGCGACGATGTTCCTGGCCAGCGGCGAGGTCGTGCAGCCAGCGGACGAGCTCTACAAGAAGGCGATCCTCGTCGAGCGCGGCAGCTTCCGACCGGTCACGCTGACGAACCTCGACATTCTCCGTTGCGCCCGCGCCCAGTTCGTCCAGGAACCGCTCGTGCAGAACAAGGAGATCTTCGTCCTCACCGAAATGCAGATGCGCAGCCTGACCCAGGACGGGGCCTGCGATTACGAGGACTTCCTCGAGCGCGTCGATATCCTCAGTGCCCTTGGGAAGAACGTCCTCATCACGAACTATTTCGAATTCCACCGGCTCGCGGCCTATCTCTTCCGCTACACCCGGAACATGATCGGCATCTGCATGGGGGTGGCGACGCTCAAGGAGATCTTCGAGGAAAAATACTACGAGGATCTCGGCGGCGGCATCCTCGAATCCTTCGGACGCCTCTTCAAGAACGACCTCAAGCTCTACACCTACCCCACCCGGGAGGCCGTCGAGGGCGGTGCCATTATTTCCACCGCCAACCTCAGCGTCGCCCCCCATCTGCGTCATCTTTACGCCTACCTCATCGACAATCGCTTCATCGAGGGCCTCCGGGGATTCAACGAAAGCTGCCTTTCGATCTACGCGAACGATGTCCTCAACCAGATCGCGTCGAGTGACTCCCGATGGGAATCGCTTGTCCCCCCGGTTGTCGCCCACCGGATCATGGAACGCCGACTTTTCGGCTACGATGGGCCGCCGCCCCCGTCCCTCGAAGTCTATCTCCAGAAACACGGCCCCGGCGAAGCGGACTTCGCGCCTCACGAGGAGGCGGTCACGCCCGCCATCGACGAGATCCAGCTTCGCGAGGCCGCGGGCGACGATTCCGTGCTCGCACGCGAACTCCTTGCCGGCTTTGAGGAAGAAGCGGACGTCCAGATCGGGAAACTCGCGGTTCAGCTCGCAGACGGGGAAACCGCCGCCGCCCGCGAGACCGCCCGTTCCATGCGGGGCACCGCCTCGACTCTCGGCTACGTGGAAATCCGCGCCCTCGCCCGCGAAATCGAGGAAGCCGCGCGCAAGGGCGACCTTGACGCCGCGCGCAGGGGCTGCGACAAGTTTCCCCAGGCCGTCCAGTCGCTCAAAGAGGCCTTTGAAAATCTCGCGTGGAACTGAAAGCGTGGTCCCCGCTCCGACGACTTTATCCTTATCTATCAATCGCACTCCATGGGAGACAGCCACGGACATATCCTCATCGCCGACGACGGTCGTGTCATGCGCACGGTTCTCAGCCGAAAACTCACCGAAAAGGGTTACACCGTCAACGAAAGCGAGGGAGGAAACAAGACGCTCGAACTGATCGCGAGCGGCGGATACGACCTCCTCGTGCTCGATATCATCATGCCCGATCTCGGTGGACTGGAAGTCCTCCAGCGGATCCGGGAAACACTCTCGCCCACCGAATTGCCCGTCATTATGGCCACCGCCAATGACGAGAGCGAGGACATCGTCCGGGCCTTCGAACTCGGCGCCAACGACTACGTCACGAAACCGATCAACTTCCCCGTCCTCGTCGCCCGCATCGACACCCATCTCCGACTCAAGCGCGCCACCGAGGAGCTCAGGAACCAACTCGACCGGCACGCCCCGCCAAGCACTTCGTGAACGCATCCCGGAAGCAGCATGCGGCCAATCCCCGGAAGCCCCCGCGGGCACCGGTCGTCCTCGCCGTTCTCCTTGGCCTTGGCATCACCTTCTATCTCTACCTCCTCGTCAACGCGCGCGAGGACGCCCGCGCCCGCACGGAAGGTCTGCGCATGGCCAGCCGCAGCAAAGGGGATCTCCAGGCCACCATCGACCGATACTTGAAGTCGCTCAAATCCATTCGGGCCTTCTACAAGGCTTCGAACAAGGTCGAACGCGACGAGTTCGCGAGTTTCGCGGCAGAATCAAGAATCGGGAACGGTGGGATCCGCGGCTTTTTTTATGCTCCGAGGGTCCCCCGTTCGGGGATAGCCGCCTTCGAGGCGACCGAAAAACGGGACGCGCATCGAGAGTTCACCATTCACGCACAACCGGGTGCCGACGATGTTTTCCCGCTCTCTTTCAGTGAGCCCCCTCAAAGCGCGATGGCCCCCTTCGGCACCGACCTCGGAACCTTTCCGCTCTATCGTGAAGCGATGCATTCGGCCCGGGACTCCATGCAAATGATTGCCACCCCCCCGCACTCCATCGGCGAGGGATCCGACGCCTACGAGGGAATTCTCGTCTTTCTTGCGATCTATGAAAACGAAACCCCCTCCGACACGAAGGAAGAACGCGCCGCGAATCTCGCCGGATTCGCCGCCGCCGCCTTAGATACGAAAGGCATCATCGACGATGCAAGGACTCCCGAGATCAACGGGGATTTCCTCATCTCCATCAGCGACGCCACGGACTCCGGTGATTCCGGCGCCTCAATCTATCAGTCTCCCGCCTGGGATTCCCCGTCATTGAAAGACACCCACAGTGCCGCGATTTTCCTCGACGATCCCATTTTGCTGGCGAAACGGAAATGGAACCTTCACTACCGCCCGACCCATGCCTACCTCGTCGAGCGGCGCAGCTGGGCGCCCCGCACCGTCCTCGCCGGAGGCATCCTTATCACCGCGCTCGCCGGCGCCTATCTTGCCCTGATCATCGGTCGCACCGCGAAGGTCGAATCCCAGGTCGCCCTCCGCACCGCCGAACTTGCCCGGGCCAATGGAGAGCTCCTCGAGGCCCAGAAGGCGGCCGAGTCCGCCAACCGCGCCAAAAGCGAATTCCTCGCCAACATGAGCCACGAGATTCGAACTCCGATGAACGGCATCATGGGCATGACCGAAATCCTCCTCAACACTCCGCTCAGCCCCGAACAACTGGAATACCTCCACCTCGTCAACAGTTCCGCCGACTCTCTCCTCACCCTCCTCAACGACATCCTCGATTTCTCAAAGATCGAAGCCGGAAAACTCGAACTCGAGGCCGTTGATTTCGAGCTCCGGGACGCTCTCGGCGACACCCTGCAGACGCTCGCCCTTCGCGCCTCCGAAAAAGGCCTCGAACTTGCCTACCACATTCCACCAGACGTTCCCGACGCTCTCAATGGCGATGTCGGCCGACTCCGGCAGGTCATCGTGAACCTGGTCGGCAATGCCATCAAGTTCACCCAGAGCGGGGAAATTCTTGTCGATGTCTCGGAAGCGAGCGGAGCGGACGACGGACACGTCCGCCTGCGATTCGCCGTCAGCGACACCGGCATCGGGATCCCCGCTGACAAGCAGGAGCACATCTTCGAAGTCTTCAGCCAAGCCGATACCTCGACGACCCGGCGCTTCGGCGGCACTGGCCTCGGTCTTGCCATCTCCCGGCAGATCGTGGAGAAGATGAACGGAAATCTAGAGGTGAAGAGCGAGCCCGGCATGGGGAGCACGTTTTCCTTTACCGCCACCTTCGAGCGCGCGAAGAGCCTCCAGCGGAAAATCCGCCGCACGCGGAAGCCCCTCGAGGGCCTCCGTGTCCTCGTCATTGATGACAACGCCACGAACCGTCGGATTCTGGAGGAAATGCTCCGTAACTGGAAACTGCGTCCGCATTGCCTCCCCCGGGGAGGCGGGGCTGCGGGCGAACTGACCGCCGCCGACCGTGAGGGCGAGCCGTTCTCCCTCGTTCTTCTCGACGCCATGATGCCGGACATCGACGGTCTCGAAACCGCCGCCCTCATCCGCCAGGCCCTGCCCGGGAAAGAGTGTCCTCCCATCATTATGCTTTCCTCGGCAGGTTCCTCCTTCGGCGCCACCATCCTCGCCGAGAGCGGCATCTCCCGCTTCCTCACCAAGCCCGTCAAGCAGTCAGACTTGCTCGAAGCCATCCACCGTTCCCTCGCCAAGGAAACCGCCGAGGACCTCCTCCCCAAACCAAGCCCGGAAGAGACGCTGGAAAAGGCCCCCCATCCACGACGAATCCTCCTTGCCGAGGATGGTAAAGTCAACCAGGTCGTGGCCACGCGGCTTCTCGAAGCGAGAGGCCATCACGTCACTTTGGCCAAAAATGGACGGGAGGCCCTCAACATGCTCGAGCACGACTCCTTCGACACCGTCCTCATGGACGTCCAGATGCCCGATATGAACGGCTTCGAGGCCACCTGCGCGATCCGTGCCCGCGAGGCTACCGCCGGCGGCCACATCCGCATCATTGCCATGACCGCCAACGCGATGAAAGGCGACCGCGAACGCTGCCTTGAGGCAGGCATGGATGATTATGTTTCCAAACCTGTCCGCTCGGAGGAACTTTACCGCGCCGTCGAGTCCGCTACGGAACAGGATCCTGATTCCTCCCCGCGCCCAGAAAACCCGCAATCGGACGTCCCTGTGAACTCGAACCCAGCCCCTTCCCAGATCTTCGACCCCACGAAGTTCATCGCCACTATCGGGGATGAAGCGCTTGTCCGTGAGTTAATCCCTATCTTCGCCGAGGATGCCTTGCCCATGCTCGCGAGCGCGGAGCAGGCGTTGGCCGAAAGCGATGCCGACGCTCTCCATCGCGCCGCCCATTCGCTCAAGGGCCTCGTCGGAAACTATGCCGCTCCCGAAGCGACCGAATGGGTGACCACCCTGGATAACCATGCCCGCGCAGGCGAACTGGGCCCCGCCGCCGTAATCTTCCCTGAAGTGAAGAAAGCCATCGAACGCCTCCGGAAGGCTCTCGGCGACTTTGCAGTGTCGCTCGGGAAGTAGCCACCGAGGGTCGATCCCGCTAGAACGGCGCGTATTCCCCGGGAAAATCCCGCATCAATCGCCGCTCTTCCGCCGCGATCCAATGCACCCAGCCCAGTTTCCGTAGCACTTCCATCCTCCTCCTGGCGTTCGCCTCTTCCGCGAGATCGCCCTCGTTCAGCAAGGCCAGCAGTTTGCCCCACCGCTTCTCCGCGGTGTAGCGTTCCCGGTTCATCGACGAGTACGCCTCATTCTCGGGATCGGCCCACTTACCGAGATTTTCCAAGGTCGTCGCATAGGACACCTTCGACGCGATCTGCGCCCGCACCTTCCAGCTCAACGCGGTGATCAAGGATTCCCTTCGTTCATGAATCACCGCGCGCTCGCTCTTCGATTCCCCGTCTTCGTGACGCTGGCCCAAATAGACCGCGAGTTTCACGTCATCGATCTTTCCGATGACCGCGTCCGCCGCCGCCATGACATCGGCGGCGCGCTCCTGCCAACCTTTGGCGGTCTGACGCCTCAGCATCAGGAGCAGGGTCGGCACATCGTCGGGATAACTCTCCAATGTGTTCGCCGCCACCGCATCGAATTCCTCAAGCTTCTTTTTCGCAAGCAAGATTCCGAGCGCCTTCCTTCGCAGATCGAGCATGATGTCTTTCTCCGGCTCCGGCTTCTTTTCCGCGGCATCCGCGGTCAACCGCACCTCGCACGCCAGCGGAAGCGCCTCGGGCGCGCCTTGCTGCAAAACAAGCGCCCCTAACAGAACATCACCGTCCCTGCATGTGTCGGGGAGTTTCTTCCAATCCGGCTCCCCGAGAAACAACGGCACCCGACGACCATCCCGCAGGATCCCACCCCCTTCGCGGCTTCCCTCCGAGATCGCGCGGTCCGCATTCGCAGAGACCGGCAACTCCAGCGGCTCTTTCAAAGAGAACTCCAGTGCCACCGCCAGATCCTTTAGTTTCTCGAGCGTTGATCGATCGCGATGCCGCAGCTGCAACCGCAGAACATAGTCACCTTCCTCTAACTCGAAACCATCCGGATAAGCATCATCGGTCCCGACCAACCGTTTGTTCCCGTCGTAAAGCATTTGGAGCTGGGACTCGAATTCCGTCTCGTAGAGCCGATCGTTCAGCGCGGTGATACGCGGCGTCACCGTCACCTGTTTCCCGATCTTGAAGGAATACTCGAGCACCAGTTCCTCGGGAGCCCGTCCCCCACGCATCGCATCCCGTGCATCGCCGGTCAGTGCCCGAAGCGTGTGCTTCGATGGTGCCACGATTCGCCGGAATGCCGACATTCTCGCCGTTGGCGCCATCTTTTCCGGAAGCAGGTGGGAAACGACCGTTACCGCCTGAATTTTCTCACCGCGCGTGAAAACCGCGTCACCCGCATACGCCGCGGTCCCATGCAATCGCAGCTTCACCTCATAGCGTCCGGTTCCGAACGAAGACCAGTTTTGCGCGAGACAGATTTCCAGGAGCCCCCCTCCCCGAGCCACGAAACTCCCTTGCTGCTGGCTTTTGGTTTCCCCATCGAAATCCCAGCGGAACTGCACTCCCATGTTCCGGTGCGCCTCTTGCGGATCGGCGTGCTGCACATGGGCGAGCAAACGCCGTGGGCCGTCGAGATCGATACCCCGCACCTCCAATTCCGCCCATGTCGCCCCGTCCGGCAGATTAAAGAAAAGCCGACGCATCCCTCCCGTATCGAATTCGAATTCCTCGCTCCATCCGGACTGGGCGTCCCATTCCGCCTCCATCGGCTTCACCACCGTCACCGGCACCCGGAAAAGTGGCCCGCGTTCCTCGTGACCCACCGCGAAGCCCAGCACCTCCCCGAAATGCACGCCCGGTTCAAGCCCCATCGGGTCCAGCTCGATTTCGAAAGCGCTCGCCTCGCTCGATGCCAGGTAGAACCGCGGCGCTCTGATCCAGCCCTCCGTCGCTCGCAGCACAACCCGCGCCTGAAAATCCGCGAGCACCGCCCGCGGAGTCTCCTTCGTGAACTCCGGCGTCACCGAAACCTTGAAGGTCTGTTTTCGTCCCGCGGCCGATCCGTCACGCAGGTACACCCCGCGATCCTCCCCGACGGAAACCTCGAGGCGCGGCCACGCACGTTCCGCCTCCGACAGGGAGCGCAGAAGCTCAAACGTCCGATCCACCTGTAACATCCCGTGCCCCTGCCCGAAAACATCGACGCCCTCGACCCTCACCCCTGTCGTCGTGATCGCCCGTTTCACCCATTCCGGAGTATAGCCCACACGCTCCGCCTTCAGGCCCGAGAGAACGAGGGCCAGACCGCCGCAGGCATTCGGACTCGCCATCGAGGTCCCGTTCATGAGCTGCCCGCGGGTCAGCGCCCACCGCGGCACCGGCGAGATCGCTCCGCCCGGGGCCGAGATGTCGACCCCCAGATCCCCGTCCTTCGTCGGCCCGCGCGAAGTCCACGTATAGTGGGTGCCCGGCAGATCGCGCAGCAACGAATATCCGGCCCGCATGAGGGCCGGGGAAACATAGGCCCCCACGCCGATGCAGACCGACATCGTCCCGCCCGGAGCGCCCACCGTCGAGAGCGCCGGCCCCTCGTTCCCCGCCGAGGAAACGAAGACCACGCCGTCCTCGTGGATCAATTCCCGCAGTTCATCCATGAGCGCGCTCTGGTTCGGAGTGCGGGTCGGTTCGCCGAAACTCATGTTCACGAGATCGACCTTATGTGCGCGGGCCACCGCGATCGCCCGCCGCAGCGCGTGCCCGGTCTCCATCCCGTCCAGGCGGTTGTCCCCGATCTTCACCGAAACGATCCGCGCTCCCGGGGCGATGCCGTTCAACGCCGGATCATCCGGGAAATGCGCGGCCACGATGCCCGCGACGTGCGTGCCATGCGTGCCGGAATCCGTGACGAGGGACAGAATCTTCCCATCCTCGTAAACATGCACCCCGAAGTTCATGAGCGATTCCTCGCCGAAGGTGCCGAACTGCTGCGCCACGTCGTATTCCGCCAGCACCTTCTCGTCCTCCAGATCGCCGTCCTCGTCGGTATCCACCACCGCCCTCCACTTTCCTCCCTCACGGAAAAGGACGCAGTCGAACACCGGTCCGGGATCCTCGTAGCCTTTCCCCATTTTCTCGCAGGCCGAGAGCCGGGCCTCGAGTTCCGCGAGTTCCTCCTTCCGCGCCGCGTCCGGCTTCTCGTGCGCCTTCCTGAAGGCATCGACCTCCGCGCGCAGCGCCCGTTCCAGAGTCCGCTGCGCCGCATCCCACCCCTCGCGCCGCTTCTCCCTCAGGCGAGCCACGAGCGCTTCAGGATACAATTCCCACGCCGCCTTCATTCCCAGCCGCACCCGCCCGTCGTCGATCTTCCAGTTCTTCCCGAAACACAGCGCCCGCCCTGTCAGCCCCTTCACCCGTCCGTCCTCCACCTCCACCGGATCGCCCATCACCACATCCCCGCTCCCCGTGGCATCGACGATGTCGACCACCTTCACCTTCCCGTCCGTCGTCCTCGCCAGGCCTGCTGCCCCCGGATCCACGCCGGTATCGAAGATCGCCACCGTCACGCCCCGCCCGTCATATTCGGGATGCTCCGCCAGGAAACGCACCGCTCCAATCTCCTCCTTCGGCAGAATCCCGTCGTCCGGAAAAGAATCAGGCGCTCCCAACCCGATCACCAAGAATGGACGAAGACACAGACAGAGTAATGGCAAAGAAATATAAATTTTCACAATTACCATAATAATACTCCCCGACCGCTCTCTTGGCTATCGCGATTTTTCCGGGTCGAGCATCGTCGGTCGGACTTCAGCCTTTCCCTTCCGCGGGGCACGGATCCCTGATGATGAGAATCATGGAAGCGGGCTCGATAGCGTGCCAGAGTTCCCGATTCAAACTCCCCAGCCTCCTATGAGCTCTCCACGCCTTTTCCGCCTTCAGCGCCTGCTTCTCCTTTCTTTTCTTCTTCCCCCCACAGCGCGGGGGGAGAACTCGCCCCTGTGGGCGCCGGAGAACATCGCGGCGTGGTGCATCGTTCCGTTCGATGCCACATCGCGTACGCCGGAGCAGCGGGCGGAAATGGTCGTGGGACTGGGGATCAAGCGCGTCGCCTACGACTGGCGCGACCAGCACGTGGGGGAATTCGAGGACGAGATCCTGCAGTACCGGAAGCACGGGATCGAATTCCTCGCCTTCTGGGGCGGGCATGAGAAGGCCTTCGCCCTTTTCGAGAAATACGGAATGCACCCGCAGATCTGGCAGATCGCGCCCGCTCCGGAAGCGCCGACCAACGCGGAACGGATCCAACAGGCGGCCGCACAATTGTTGCCCCTTGTCGAGCGCACCCGGAAACTCGGCTGCCGGCTCGCCCTTTACAACCACGGTGGCTGGAGCGGGGAGCCGGAGAACATGGCGGGGATCGTCGAATTCCTCCGCACCCGTCACGACGCGGCCCACGTCGGCATCGTCTACAACTTCCACCACGGACATGGTGACATCGCGGAATTCGCCGAGAAATGGAAGCGGATGCAGCCTTATCTCCTCGCCGTGAACCTCAATGGCATGGAAATCGACGGCGACAAGAACGGGCGGAAAATCCTCTATCTGAGCGAGGGCGACCGTGAACTGGAAATGATGCGCGTTATCCAGGAGAGCGGGTGGCGGGGGCCGGTGGGCATCCTCGACCATCGCGAGGACACCGACAGCGCGATCAGCCTGCGCAACAACCTGCGCGGCCTGGAGTGGCTCCGGAAGGAACTCGCGGAGCCCGGCTCGGGCGGCCCGCGCCCCCTTCCCGCGAACGCGATTCCCGTCACGTCGGCGAGCCTTGTCCCCGGTCGTTTCGGCAGTGCCCTCGATGCGGCCCGGGGCGGGATTCTGCTCGAAGGCAGCGACGCCTGGCGCACGGCCCCGATCACGGTCGAGGTCTGGGCGAAGCTGCGGAATCCTGCCCCCTTCAATGTCATCGTGGTCAGCGACCCCAAGACATCGGGCCAACATTGGGAATTGTATTCCTATGCCGGAGCGGGCGACTTTTCCGTCTATCTTCCTGGAAAAGGCGGCGAAATCCGCAGCGGCATCGGAATCTGCGACGACGCGTGGCATCATCTCGCCATGGTGCTCGAACGCGACCGCGTGCGGCTCTATGTGGACGGGAAAGCGGTCGCGGAAAAGGCTCTTCTAGTGGCCGACGCGCCCGGCGTGCCAGGCGGGCTGGCTCTCGGACGCACGGTGGAACCGGGAATCGGCTGCGACGGACTCATCGATG
>JAHEDC010000504.1 GCA_024641425.1 Verrucomicrobiales bacterium
GCGCTGGAAGGTGAGAAAACGTTCGCGCGGGACTTCCCGGCGAACTCACTCGGCCAGAACGGTCCGCAGTCGGGGAATTTCCGCGGGCCCGAGACGCGGGGAGACGAGGCGATCGCCTGGCCGATCCGGCTTCAATTCTACGGGCGTATGCCGGCGACGCGGGTTTCCGCGCCGGGGTGGTACCGGATCACCCTGAAGGATGTGCGGGCGATCAATGCGGAGTCGGGCTCGGTGTGGGGGACCTTGCGCTCCGGCTCCTGTGCGTCGAACGAGCCGATGTTGTATCCGATCGGTCTTGTCGAGGCCACGGAGAAGGCGCGTGATTTGACTTTTGACGCCTGGATCCGCGGCGATCACATGCTCGAGCTGAAGCCGGGCGACATGACGCGGAAGTCGGCGCCGACGGGCGCGAGCGGGGGAAATGTCGGCTATCGGGGGCGGGATTTGGAGAAGCAGGGTTTTGAGGGTATTGCGCTCACTTCCATTCGCATGGAGCGCTTCTATCCGAATGCGGAGCGTTGGGAGGTGCGTCGGAATCTCTTCGGCGAGAATGGTAGGGAAAACCTCGCGAGATGGAACGAGCCGACGTCGGACGATGCGGCGACGCTGCTCGGAGAAACGATCCTCCCCTTCGCGCGGCGCGCGTTTCGCCGTCCGGTGACGGCGGAGGACGTCGCGCCCTATGTCGAACTGGCTCTTCGTGAGATCGAGGGAAAGGGCAAGCGCCTCGTCGATGGACTGAGGGTGGCCTACCAGGCCGTGCTGTGTTCGCCCCGGTTTTTGACTTTCGTGGAGGAGCCCGGGCCGCTCGACGATCACGCGGTGGCCTCGCGCCTGAGTTTCATGCTGTGGAACTCGATGCCGGATGCCGAGCTGCGCGGGCTCGCGGACAAGGGGAAACTACGCGACGGGAAAACTCTCCACGTCCAGATCGACCGCCTGTTGGACAGCCCCAAATCCGAGCGCTTTATCGCGAGCTTCACCGACCAGTGGCTGAATCTGCGGGACATCGAGTTCACTTCGCCGGATCGGCGGCTCTACCCGACCTTCGATCCGGTGGTGCAGGACTCGATGGTGGCCGAGACGCGCGCTTTCGTGAGGGAGCTTGTGCAATCCGACCGGAAGATCACCGACATCATCCAGTCGGATTACGCGATGCTGAACGAGCGCCTCGCG
Source organism: Verrucomicrobiales bacterium (assembly GCA_024641425.1). Lineage (GTDB taxonomy): Bacteria > Verrucomicrobiota > Verrucomicrobiia > Verrucomicrobiales > DEV007 > JAHEDC01. The sequence continues at coordinate 1,177 of JAHEDC010000504.1, forward strand.
CGCTTTTACGGGCTGGACGATCTCGCGGTCGAGCCGGGAGGCGGTTTGCAGAAGGTGAGTCTCGGGAAGAAGAATCCGCGCGGGGGATTGATCACGCAGGGAGCCGTCCTCAAGGTCACGGCGAATGGCACGACGACTTCGCCGGTCGTGCGCGGGGTGTGGGTCGGCGAGCGGATTCTCGGACTGGAAATTCCGCCGCCACCGGCCGATGTCCCGGCGGTCGAGCCGGATATTCGCGGCGCGGTGAGCATTCGCGACCAGCTCGAAAAGCACCGCAACAGCGAGTCCTGCGCGGCCTGCCACCTGAAGATCGATCCCGCCGGCTTCGCCCTGGAGAGTTTCGATCCGGTCGGACGCTGGCGCACCCGCTACGGGTCGAAGAAATCTTCCGCGAGCGTCGATCCGTCGGGCGTCACTCCGGACGGAGCGGCTTTCACCGGGATTGACCAATGGAAGAAGATCTACCTCGCGCGACCGGAGCAGATCACCCGGGGTTTCGCGCGCCAGTTGCTCACCTATGCGACCGGAGCGCCGATGCGCTTCAGCGACCGCGCGGCCCTTGACGCTCTCGCCCAGAAGGCCGGCGAGAAGAACTTCGGCACGAGGGCGATTCTCCACCTCGCCATTGACTCCGAGATTTTCCTCACCAAGTAAGCCACCGATCAAGTGATGAAGAACGTGTATTTCAATTTCGGAAAATGCCTCTCCCGCCGCGCGGTCCTGCGCGGAGCCGGCGTCGCTCTCGGTCTGCCCTTCCTGGAGGCGATGTCGCCCGCTTTCGCCACCGCAACCGGGCCGACACCGAAAGCGAAACGCTTCGTCGGGGTCAGCCTGTCGCTGGGCTTGCACGGGCCGTATCTGGTTCCCGAGGGAAAGGGCACCGATTACACGCCCTCGCCCTACCTCAAGCCGCTCCAGGACATCCGCGATCGCTTCACCATTGTCTCTGGTTCGTCCCACCCCGGTGTCGTTGGCGGGCATACGGCGGAAGGCAGCATCTTTTCCGCCTGTCCGAACCAGCGCGGGGCCACCTCGCGGAATACGATATCGCTCGACCAGTTGATGGCGAAACACCTCGGGCACGAGACGCGCTTTCCCTCGCTCGTCCTCAACACCGGAGGATCGAGTAGTCCCTCCTATACCGAGAACGGCGCGATGATTCCCGCCGAGAGCGATCCGGCCAAGCTCTTCGCGAAGCTCTTTGTCGACGACAACGTGAAGGAACAGGACCGCCAGGCCGACCTTATCCGCAGCGGCCGTAGCGTCATGGACGTGATCGGAGCCGACGCGCGGAGCCTCCAGCGGGAATTGGGAAAGGGCGACCGCGACAAGCTGGAGGCCTGGCTGACCGGCGTCCGGGATTTGGAACAGCGCCTGCAGGCCAACGAGGAATGGGTGCGGCGTCCGAAGCCGAGGATCGCGTCGGGCATGCCGAAGGATATAGATCGCAACAATACGATTTCGATCGAGCGGGCCATGCTGGAGATCGTCTTCCTTGCGCTCCAGACGGATTCGACGCGCTTCGTCACGCTTCATCTTCCGGGGAATGCCAAGGTGGCGAAACTGGAGGGCGTGGATCAAGGCTACCATACGCTCAGCCACCACGGGCTCGACGAGGAGAAGATCGACCAATTGGCGATCGTCGAACAGGCGGTGGTCAACGAATGGGCCGACTTCGTACGCAAGCTCAAGGGCGCCCAGGCCGGCGACCGGACACTGCTCGATGAAACGATGGTGCTCCTGACCTCGAACTTGGGCAATGCCTCCAGCCACGACAACCGGAATATGCCGGTGCTCTTCGCCGGCGGGGGCTTCAAGCACGGCCGCCATCTCGCCTTCGACCGGAACAACAATTACCCGTTGCCCAACCTCTTCCTCGATTCCCTCCATCAGTTGGGTCTTCAGGACGAGAGTTTCGCCACCAGCACGGGCGGAATGACCGGATTGATTTGAGCGACGCTCCAGCTCTGTGGGGCGACCGCTCCGGTTGCCCTCCTGCCGGATCGAGCGCCAGCTTGCACTTCAATCGGCGTGCGGCATCGCAAAGCCCGCCGCCCCACCTCCCAGGCGAAGCGTCCTGGCTACAATCTGCCCCGCCGGTCTCCTCGGACAGGCCCGACGGTGCCTACTTATTTTTATTTAGAATAATTCTTGATCTCGATAAGGGGATCGGCAAGTTGGAGGGAGAACGATGCCTTCCAAGGAAACCAGTCCCGCATTCCGCGAATCCCCCGAGTTGAAGCTCGGAGGCGATTTCCGCATGACGCGCCAGCGTCGGGAGGTCTACGACGTGTTGATGGCGCATCGGGATCATCCGACGGCGACCGAGGTTTTTCTGCGCGTGAAGGATCGGATGCCGACCATCTCGTTGGCGACGGTTTACAATTGCCTGGAAACGATGGCGCAATGCGGCGTCGTACGGCAGGTGAACGTGGACCGCGAGCCCTCGCGCTACTGCGGGAACATGATGGAGCATGGGCATTTCTATTGCGAGTCCTGTGGTTCCGTCCGGGACGTCGACCTTCGCGGGCCCCGGAAACCGGACGATTACCTCATGATCCCGGACGGGAGCATCGTGGAGAAAATGGAAGTGGGAGCACGGGGCCTGTGTCCCGCATGTGCCGCGAAACGCGTCGCGAAATGAATTTCAACAATACGTAAAATAAGAATGAACGCACTCGAAATTAGGAACTTGCACGCATCGATCAACGGAACGGAGATCCTGAAGGGGCTCGATTTGACCCTGCCCAAGGGGGAGGTGCATGCGATCATGGGCCCGAACGGTTCCGGCAAGAGCACGCTGGCCAAGGTGATGGCGGGGCACGAGGATTACGAGGTAACCGCCGGAGAGGTGCTCATGGACGGGGAGAACATCCTTGATCTCGACATTGACGCGCGTTCACGGGCCGGGCTTTTCCTCGCCTTCCAGTATCCGAGCGAGATCCCCGGCGTGAGCAATGCGAATTTTCTGCGCGCTGCCCTGCAGGCACGCCTGCCCGAGGGCGAGGAGATTGACGCCGTTGCCTTCTACAAGCGGATGTACCAGAAAATGGATCTGCTGGAGATGGATCGGAAGTTCACCGCCCGTTCGGTGAACGACGGTTTTTCCGGCGGTGAGAAGAAGCGCAACGAGATCCTCCAGATGCTCATGCTGGAGCCGAAATACGCGGTGCTCGATGAAACCGACAGCGGGCTCGACATCGACGCGCTCAAGGTCGTCGCGAGTGGCGTGAACGCGATGCGTTCCGAGAACCGGGGGATGCTCCTCATCACCCACTACCAGCGTCTCCTCGACTACATCGAGCCCGATTTCGTCCACGAGATGTTCGACGGGCGTATCATTCGCACCGGCGGCAAGGAACTCGCACTCGAACTGGAGGAGAAGGGCTACGACTGGG
>JAHEDC010000069.1:0-5006 GCA_024641425.1 Verrucomicrobiales bacterium
GCGGCAAACGGGCGTGTGATCCTGCTCAACGACCGCGGCAAGCTGATGGCGCACGATCTGGTTTCGGGCGAGCAGATGTGGGAGGCGTCATTGCCCCGTGATCGCGGGAACTACTTCGCCTCGCCCGTGCTGGTGGGAGCGACCCTTGTTTGCACGCGCGAAAACGGGACGCTGATGTTCGGCACCGTCGGCGACATGGAATACCGCTTCGTGACCGAGGTAAAGGTGGGGGAGCGCGTGATCGCCACCCCGGTTCCGGTGAACGGGAAACTCATTGTCCGTGGCGCGGAGCACCTGATGCTTATCGGAAAAAAGTAACAGGGAGCGGGAGATCAAATAATAAGGCAGCATGAATACAGAAATTATGATGAAACACGTCGTTTGTTTGTTGTTGGCTGGATGGATTGGTTCGTCCGGATTGGGGGCGGCTCCGCTCTTCGAGGGCGGGGAGATTGGGGATGCCGCGGGAGTGTTGCCGTCGGAGTCGGTGATGTTGTCGTTCGAGGTGAAGCGGCCGGTCGGAGGCTGGGGAGAGGCGGCGCTTGTATTCGGGGATGGCAAGCGATTCGGGATGGCTGAGTGGTTTGGTGACGGGGGCAAGCCGGACCAATGGTCGCAGGTAAAGATCGCCGTCGCGCCAGGTGAGGACGATGAGGCGTTGGTGGAGGCGACACTGGATGGAAAGCCCGTGAAACGGGAACGCGTCCGCGGGAGTGAACAGGAACCGTCGGGCGTTGATGCAGGGAAGGCTCGATGGGTTTCGTCCGCGGAGGAAGCGCGGGAGAGATTCGACCTCGGAAAGGACTTTACGCTTGCCGTGCGATTCCGAACGAAGGGAGGGGGCACCCTGGTTGCGAAATGTCCTCCCGCCGGCAAGTGGGTGCCGGATGCGAAAGCGCTTTTCGTGCGAGGGGGGAAACTGACCTACGATATTGGATGGCTCGGCGCGATCGCCTCGAAGGAGCGGGTGAACGACGGGAAATGGCATCAGGCCGTGCTCGTGGTCTCGGAGGGAAGGGCCGCGTTGCATGTTGATGGAAAGAAAGAGGGGGAGCGGGCGACCTTCACGGCACCCGATCCCGGAGGCAGTGTCCTGAAGATCGGCGACGCGAATTCGAATTTCGGGGGCACCTTCGAAGGGGAGATCGCGTATGTCCGTTACTGGGAACGCGCGCTGCCCGACGGAGAACTGAAGGCGCTCGGCGAGGGCAAGGTTGGGGAGACGAACACGCCGATCCTGAACTGGATGGCGGAGCCGGGGAAGTCGGACGGTGGCGCGAAGAGGGATGCGGAGGTCCGGAGCGTCGCGTTCGTCGCGGGGGATTCGGGGGTGCGATTCGCCAAGGTCTCGGTAACGCCGCTGGCGGAGGTCGACCACGCGCGGGTCATTCGCGAATGGGATGAGGCCGCGTTGACCCGGGGCGCGAGGGTTTACAATGGCTATTGCATCACCTGCCACGGAAGCAGGGAAATCGAGGGCTCGCTCCCGACGGCTCCGCGCTTTTTCCGCGATCCGCTCAAGAACGGGAATGATCCTTATCAGATGTACCGGACGCTGACCGATGGCTTCAACACGATGGTGCCCCAGCCGTGGATGACGCCCCGCCAGAAATACGATGTCATCCATTATATTCGCGAGACCTTCATGGACGCGCCGCCTGTCGTCGATGAGGCCTATCTCGCAAACCTGCCCCGCGGGATTGGAGTCGGTCCGCTGAAGCCGCAGATGTTCGGCGATGAGGAACCGAAATGGAAGAAGATGGATTTCGGCCCCGTCCTTTTCTGGACGCTCGAAGCGGAGAAGGGAAATATCGCCTACAAGGGGATCGCGGTTCGTCTCGACGAGGGAGTGGGTGGTATTTCGAAGGGAAACACCTGGATGCTCTATGATCACGACACGCTTCGGATGGCGGCAGCATGGACGGGACAAGGATTCGTCGACTGGCGCGGGATCGCCTTCGATCAGTCGCACCAGACGCATACCGCGATTGTCGGGGACAAGATCCTCGCCAATCCGGTGGGTGCCGGGTGGGGACGTCCGGCGGACGGGTCGTTCGAGGAAGTGCGAATGTTAGGACGTGACGACAAGCCTTACGGTCCGCTTCCGCGCGATTGGGCGCAGTACCGCGGTTTGTTCCTCCATGGGAACCGTGCCGTGGTTCACTATACGGTGGGCGAGACGGACATTCTCGAAATGCCGGGCTACGAAATCGTGGCCGGGGGCACCGTCTTTTCCCGGACATTGAACATTGGAAAGGCGACCCGGGATCTCGTGATGCGTGTGGCCGGGGACGAAGCCTCCGTGGCGGTCGTCGGGCCGGATGAGGCGGAAGTCGGTCTTGACGAGAACGACGCCTACGTTCTCCGCGTGCCGGCGACCGCGACGCCTCTCAAGGTGAAGGTGCTCTTCGGCGAGGTGGACGCCGGCCTGTTGGAGGAGTATGCCGCGGGCTCAAGTGGTCCGGCGATTGATCTCAAACCGCTCACGAAGGGGGGGCTTCCTCGTTGGCCGGAAATCGTGGAAACCGAAGGTAAGACGGGTAAGGACGAAGGGCCGTTCGCGGTCGATGAGATCACTTTGCCGGTCGCCAATCCCTGGGAAAGCTGGATGCGGTTGGGCGGTTTCGATTTTTTCCCGGATGGAAAGAGGGCCGCGGTCGCGACCTGGCTCGGCGATGTGTGGATCGTGGACGGAATCGAGGGGGCATTCGGAAAACACCATTGGCGGCGGATTGCGAGCGGACTCTTCCAGCCGCTGGGGGTGCGGATCGTCGACGGAGTGATTTATGTGACTTGCCGCGACCAGATTGCTCGGCTCCACGATCTGAATGGCGACGGCGAGATCGACCACATCGAGTGCTTCAACAACGACCATCAGGTCACGGAACATTTCCATGAGTTCGCGATGGGACTGCAGACCGATGCCGAGGGCAATTTCTATTACGCGAAATCCGCGCGTCACGCGCTTCCGGCGGTGGTGCCGCACCATGGAACCTTGCTTCGGGTGAGCAAGGACGGAACGAAGACGGACATTCTCGCCACCGGCTTCCGCGCGGCGAACGGGGTATGTCTTAACCCCGATGGCACCTACATCGTGACGGATCAGGAAGGGCACTGGAACCCGAAAAACCGCATCAATTACGTCCGCGAGGGCGGGTTCTACGGGAATATGTACGGCTACCACAACGTGACCGACGCATCCGATTCCGCCATGGAGCAGCCATTGTGCTGGATCACCAATGCCTTCGACCGGAGTCCGGGGGAGTTACTCTGGGTGCCGGAGAACGCGGGCTGGGGTCCACTGAACGGTCAGCTTTTGAACCTCAGCTACGGTATGGGTCGGATCTTTCTCGTGCCGCACGAGAAGTTACCCGACGGTCAGGCCCAGGGCGGGATGGTCAGTCTCGGGCTCGATTTTCCCACAGGGGTCATGCGCGGGCGTTTCCATCCCGGCAACGGACAACTCTATGCGAGCGGTATGTTCGCATGGGCCGGAAATAAGTCGCAGGATGGTGGATTCTATCGGGTCCGCGCAACGGGTAAGCCGGCGAATCTTCCCATCGGGCTCAAGGCTCGGAAGGACGGGATGCTTCTCGAATTTTCCGATCCGCTCGATCCGGAGTCCGCGGGCAGGGTCGGGAATTACGCGGTGAGGACGTGGTCCCTGAAGCGAACAAGGAACTACGGATCGCCGCACATCGATGAGAAGCCCTCCACGGTCGCGTCCGTGAAGCTAGGCGACGACGGGCGGTCCGTTTTCCTGGAGATACCCGGAATCGCGCCCACCTGGTGCATGGAGATCCGTTACTCGGTTCTTGATGTCGGGGGAAGGAAAGTCGAAGGAGCGATTGATAATACGATCCATTCCCTTCGCTGACCCGGGTTCGGACTGTGAAGCGTGAAGGGAGGCATTCCCGATGCCTTGCAAAGCACCTGCCTTTCTCCACGGATCACCCCGAGGGGGCGGTTCACGAATACGAAAAAGGGCGCGCTGTCCGCGCGCCCTTTCTTGGAATCGAGATAAATGGCGACCGGGAGCGCTTTACTCGCCTTTCTCCTCCGTGGCTTCCTCTTTCTTGGGGGGGAGGGGCACGGAAACCGGAGGCGTCACCGCGGTGATGCGCTCCTTTTTCGGGCCGGGGGTGAGAGGGACGGCGACGGGTGGGGTGACAGCGACGGCGGGTTTGGAGATCTCGACGAGCTCGATCTCGAAGACGAGGACCGAGTTCGGTTCGATGACAGGGCCGCGTTGGCTTGGGCCGTAGCCGAGGCCCGGGGGGACGAAGAGCTTCCACTTGGAGCCGGTGGCCATCAGGGGAAGGGCTTCCTGCCAGCCCTGGACGACACCGCCAACAGGGAACTCGCGCGGAAGGCCGCGGGAATCGTCGAAGACAGTGCCGTTGATCAGCTCTCCCTTATAGATGGCCTTCACCTTGTCGGTCGCGGTTGGCTTGGGGCCGTCGCCTTCCTTGATCACCTGATACTGGAGGCCGCTCGCGGTGGTAACGATGCCTTCCTTTTTTCCGTTTTCGGCAAGGAATTCCTCTGAGAGCGTGGCATTCTTCTCGGCCATTTCCGCCTGTTTCTTCTGCATCTTGGCTTGGAGTTCGTTCTGGAAAGCCGTCATGATCTTCTGCGTGTCTTCCGGCGAGTATTTCGGCTCGCCGCCGGCGAAAGCTTCCTTGATCCCCTCGATGAGGACTTCCATATTCGCCTCCACGTTGTTCATCTTCAGCTTTTGGCCGAGATCGGAGCCGATGATATAGCTTACCGCGTCCATATCGACGGGTTCGGCGGGCTCGGTTGGGACGGGAGGGCCGACCGGAAGGGGTGGCGGGCCGTCCTGGGCGATGAGGGCGGTGCCGCTAAAGGCGAAAATGAGGGAAGTGAGAATTCGGAACTTTGACATGGCGTCGATGGATGCTGGGTTTCTTGAGCTTAGCTGCGAAGGAAGATTGTAAACCGGTCGCTTGAGCGGTCAAGTTCGGGTTCTCCGAACCCGGCGA
>JAHEDC010000069.1:5016-17427 GCA_024641425.1 Verrucomicrobiales bacterium
ACCTTCCAAACGGTAGTAAACGCAAAAAATTTGCATGATGGTCTTGACCGGAAATGCGGCCGGAGGCAGAGTGGAGACGTTTCCGAACTCTCGTCCCCTCTGGTTTATGATCCCCGCCAAGTCCATTTTCCGCGTCGCTTTCGGCATCCTTCTTCTCTCCGCAGCTTTCTCCGGATGCGGGAAGCCCCGGGAGGGCGACTCTTCCGCCAAACCGCTGGTGTTCGTGAGCGTGGCTCCCCAGGCGGATTTCGTGAAGAGAATTGCCGGGGACAAGGTGGAAGTGCGCGTGATGGTTGGAGCCGGGCAGGATCCCCACAATTACGCGGTGGAACCGTCGCAATCGCTGGCTCTGGGCAAAGCGGCGGCGTTCTTCACCGTGGGGATGCCGTTCGAGAAGTCCCTGGTGGAGAAGATCAAGGGCGGTGGAATGGGAATCCGGGTCTTTGACACGATCGCTGGAATCAAGCGGATGGAGGGGGTGCCACACGACCATGGGGATCACGAGGACCACGCCGATCACGACACGCACGCCGACGAGCAGGATCCGCATGTGTGGACGGCGCCGGAATTGATCAAGAAGCAGGCCGTGGTGATCTCGGAGGGCTTGGCGGAGATTGATCCCGGGAATGCGGCGGAATTCCGCGCCGCGCTGGCGACCTTCAGTGGTGAACTGGATGCCCTTCATCTTGAGCTCGAATCCCTCCTGGCTCCGTTCAAGGGGAGGCGATTCTACGTCTTCCACCCGGCCTTTGCGTATTTCGCGAAGGAATACGGGCTGGTGCAGTCCCCGGTGCAGATCGGGGGGCAGACACCGACGCAGAAGGAACTGGCGGAGTTCCTGGTCCACGCCCGGGAGGATGGAATTCGCGTTCTGTTCGTGCAACCCCAGTTCGACACACGGGCCGCGGAAACGATCGCGGCCGAGTTGGGCGCGAAGGTTGTGGTGCTCGATCCACTGGAGGGAGACGTGCTCGGGAATCTGCGCGAGGTTGCGGTCGCGATTGCCAGTGCGTATTCCGCCGAAGGGGGAGGAGGCTCGGTCAAGCCATGACGGATTTCGCGGCCGACGACAGCGTGATTGCGTTCGAGGACGTGACCTTCTCCTACGAGAGGGGAGCGGTGTCGGTCATCGAAGCGGCGACCTTTCGCATTTCCCGCTGCGACTCGGTCTGTGTGATCGGCCCGAACGGAGGAGGGAAATCAACTCTTCTGAAGCTGGTGCTGGGGTTGGTGAAGCCACAGTCCGGAACCGTGCGCGTGCTGGGGACGACACCCGAGGAAGCGCGGAAACGGATCGGCTACATGCCGCAACACCTGAACTTCGATCCGAAATTTCCGATCACGGCGCTCGATCTTGTTCTGATGGGGCGGCTGGGATGGTGCGGGATCGGTCCTTACCGGAAAGCGGAACGCAAGCGCGCGTTCGCGGCGCTCGACCGGGTGGACATGCGGGAACAGGCGGGGAATTCCTTCGCCTCGCTCTCCGGGGGACAGCGCCAACGGGTGCTCATCGCGCGGGCGTTGGTTGGAGAACCGGAGTTGCTCCTTCTCGATGAGCCGACCGCGAACGTCGACCAAGCGGTCGAAGCGCAATTCCTGAGATTGCTTGAGGAACTGAAAGAGACGCTGACGGTCGTCATGGTCTCGCACGATCTCGGATTCGTATACGGAAACGTCGAGCATGCCTTGTGCGTGAACAGGAGTGTCCATTTGCATCCGACCGTGCGCCTGACGGGGCAGAGCCTGGAGAGTGTCTTCGGGATGAAATTGGCCGTCGTCCGGCACGGCGAGGAATGTCCGGAAGGCGAGCATATCCATCATCATGGCTGATCTTCTCGAGGCGTTCCGCAGCCCGTTCCTGAGTTCGGCCTTCCTCGTTGGCATCATCGCCAGCATCTCGTTCGGCGTCGTCGGTTCCTATGTGGTGGCGAAGCGCATCACCTATATCGCGGGCGCCATCGCGCACTGTGCGCTGGGGGGGATCGGGCTTGCGCTTTACGGGCAGCGGGTGCTCGGCTGGCAGTGGTGCGACCCGATGCTCGGTGCCCTCCTCGTTGCGGTGGCGGCGGCGCTTGTCATCGGCGTGATCAGCCTGCGTCGCAGCGAGCGGGAGGATACCGTTATCGGCGCGTTGTGGGCGGCGGGGATGGCGGTGGGGATTCTGGCGATCAAGAAGATTCCCGGATACGTGCAACTCGGGAGCTGGCTTTTCGGCGACATGACCATTGTGACCCGGAACGACGTGTGGCTTGTCGCCATGCTGGGGCTCGTCATTGTGGGCGTATGCGTGCTTTTCCACAACCGTTTCGTCGCGGTGTGTTTCGATGAGGAATTCGCACGGGTGCGCGGCGTCCACGTTGATTTCTATTACCTGCTTCTGCTCTGCCTCACGGCGGTGACGATCGTCCTCCTGGTGCGAGTCGTCGGGATCATCATGGTCATCGCGATGGTCACACTGCCGGCTGCGGTGGCCTCGCAGTTCGCCAGGCATCTCTGGCAGATGATGGTTCTCGCGGTTCTGGCCTGCATGTTCTTCGTCGTTTCCGGTCTTGCCCTGAGCATCCGGTGGAATACGGTTTCCGGGCCGACGATCATTCTTGTCGCCACCGCGGTTTATCTCACGGTGCTCGCCGTGAAGCGCCTCTTCCCTGTGGGACGGCGACAATGAGGGGAGAACGCCCTTTCGATTTCGCGCTTGCCTCGGGGGCGGGTGAGGACAGAATGGCCGGGTCTGCTTCCCCTCATTATTTCCACTATTTCCTCCTGTTCCCGCCGCATGGACCGCTATCTCCTGAAACCCCGGACGAAAATCAATCTCGCCAAGATCGATCCCAGCGATACCTCCGCCTTTCCGGAGGAAAAGGACGAGGGTTTGAGCCGGTTGGAAGCGCTGCGGGTGAAGCTACGCGACCTCCAGGCCCTGCTCCGGGCCGAGCAGAAGCACAAGGTGCTCCTCATCCTCCAGGGCATGGACGCCTCGGGGAAGGACGGTACCGTGCGGCATGTCTTCTGGGGAGTCACCCATTACGGCATTCGCGTGGTGCCGTTCGAGAAGCCGACGCCGGAGGAACTGGCGCACGATTACCTCTGGCGGGTGCATCGCCAGGTGCCGCGGAACGGGGAACTCGTCGTCTTCAACCGGAGCCATTACGAGGACGTGCTCGCGGTGCGGGTGCGGGAATTGCAGCCGAAGAGAATCTGGAAGAAACGCTTCGCCCATATCAACCAGTTCGAGCGCATGCTCGCGGACGAGGGCACCGTCATCATGAAGTTCTTCCTGCACACGAGTCCGGAAGAGCAGAAGCGTCGGCTCCAGCAGCGGCTCGATCTTCCGCACAAGCACTGGAAGTTCAATGCCTCCGATCTGGAGGACCGGAAACGGTGGCCGGAATACACGAAGGCCTACGAGGACGTGCTCGCGAAGACAAACAAGCCGTGGGCCCCGTGGTATGTCATTCCGGCCAACAAAAAGTGGTACCGGAATCTCGTCGTGGCCTCCTTGCTCGTGAACACGCTGGAGAAACTGAAGATGAAGTTCCCCCCCCCGCACTTCGATCCCGCGGACTACGTCATCGAGTAGGGTCGCGTCCACGGTCAACGGTTGAGCGCGTCAGGACGCGGCGTCCCCTTGCTCCTTGACCCCCTGAGCCCTGCCAGTTCGCAATTAGTGCGACTTGCAGAAGTCCTCGAACCGGTCGAGACCTTCCTTGATGACATCGAGTCCGGTGGCGTAGCTGAAGCGGATGGTATGGTCGGAACCGAAGGCCTCTCCGGGAACGACGGCGACCTGCGACCGGCTGAGGAGCTTCTCGGCGAAGTTCATTGGCTTCAGGCCCATCTTCGAGATGTTGACGAGGAAGTAGAAGGCTCCCTTGGGTTCGACGACGGTGATGTTGTTGATCGCGTTGAAGCGGCTGAGCATATACTGGCGGCGCACGTCGTATTCCTCGCGCATGTCCTCGATGATCTGCTGCGGGCCCGTGAGCGCGGCGAGGCCCCCGAACTGGGCGAAGGTGGTCGCGTTGGACGTGGTATGGCTCTGGATGGTGTCGATGGCGTGGGCAATGGCCTCGGGGGCCGCCGTGTAGCCCAGACGCCAGCCGGTCATCGAGTAGGCCTTGCTGAAGCCATTGACGGTGATGGTCAGGTCGTAGAGCTCCTTGCTCAACGAGGCGATGCTGGTGTGGGTCGCTCCCTCGTAGACGAGCTTCTCGTAGATCTCGTCGGAGAGGATGACGATGTCCTCGGACGCGGCGACTTCGCCAAGGGCGAGCAGTTCCTCCCTGGTGTAGACGGCGCCGGTCGGGTTGGACGGGCTGTTGATAATGACCATCTTGGTGCGCGGGCTCATCGCGCCCTCGAAGTCCTCGGGGGTCATCTTCCAGCCGCCCTCCTCCGTCGTCTGCACGATGACGGGGACGCCGCCGGCCATGCGCACCATTTCGGGATAGCTCGTCCAGTAGGGGGCGGGAATGATGACTTCGTCGCCCTCGTCGCAGATGGCGAGGATCGCATTGTAGCAGGAGTGCTTCGCACCCACGTTCACGCTGATCTGGGAGGGGTCGTAGGCGAGGCCGTTGTCTTCGGCAAGCTTGTCGGCAAGGGCCTCGCGGAGGGCGGGAAGTCCGGCGCTGGCGGTGTATTTCGTCTCGCCATTGTTCAGGGCGTCGATGGCGGCCTGTTTGATGTGATTGGGCGTGTCATAGTCGGGCTCGCCCGCGCCGAAGTTACAAACGTCGATGCCTTCCGCCTTCAGTTTCTTCGCCTGGGCGGTAATGGAAAGGGTGAGCGAGGGTGTGAGCGCGGCGATTTTTGAGGCGATGACGTCCATGGTTTTGAAAGTTTTCGACTTGGTTTATACGATGGTTTTACGATTTGGAAAGGAAAGACTTGGCGTTTTTCCCGAGTGGAAATCACGGGGTGGCCTCGGCGGGAACGGTGCAACAGGAGCGGAGGAAGGCGGCGAGCGGGTTGCGCTCCACAGCGATGAGGTCCATCTCGCGGGCGGCGTTTTCGGTGGTGTCGGAGGCGTGCGCGGCGTTGATCATGAGGGCGCGGGCGAATTCGCGCCGCACGGTTCCGGCGGGAGCCCGGGTGGCGTCGGTGGGTCCGAGGATGGCGCGGATCCGGGCCACGGCGTCCTTGCCCTCGTAGACGAGGGCAAGGCATTTCCGGCTGCCTGGCACATCGCGCTGCCCGGGGGTGGCCCCGGAGGGGCGGGTGCCGCTCATGAACTCGACCAGTGCCTCCCAGCGCAGGCGCCCCATGATCGGGCCCACGCAGGCCGCGATGGCGGCTTGATCCTCGGCGCGGAGGGTTTCCTCGTAGGTCTTCTCCAGGAAACCGCTCACCGCCTCGCCGTGGCTTTCGCGGAAAACCTCCTGGAGGACGGGCAGGACGGGCCCGTAAAAGGTCTCGGCCTCGGCCACGCTCATGTGGTGGACCTTCATCGCGCGCAGGTAGAGGCCGGTGCGGGCGAAGTGATCGAGCAGGGCCCCGGCCCGGATGCTCGGGTATTCGAAGTTATCGGGCTTCAGGAGGACGAGCGTGCGCTCGTGCCCGCTCACCGCGGGTGAAAGCGGGTGGAATCCGGGCCGGTCGAGGCATTCGGCGAGGAAACCGAGGGTGTCACTCGCGGCCTCCTCGTTCTCGGCGAAGGCGAGGACGAAATCGCGGGAGAGGCGGCTGCCGTCGCGGTCGAGGACGGAATGGCCGAACTGGCTGCGCAAGGCGCGGGCGACCGTTGCCGTTTTCTCCACGGCGTCGTCCCCGGAGAGGACGAAAAGCAGACCCTGGCGCTCGGGATCGATGAATTCGTCACGGAAGGCGTCGGCGAGTTGCTGGCTGCCGGAGAGGAAGCCGGCTCCGACGAGTTCGAGACCGGTTTCGGCGAGGAGTCGGGATAGAATACCCCCCGTCCGGGACTTTGAGACGGAATCCGGGGTGAGGAGGGCGTAGGCGAGGGGCTTCTGCATGCGATACGATAGGGGTGGAAACAAAAAACGCCGCCGCCGGCGGACGGCGAAAGCGGCAATGGGGAGAAGCGCATGCAGGTTTTCGCGCGGGCGGGCGAAGCGGGCCTTCTCTCTTAGCGGAGGCTCGGACGCATGCAAGCGATTTTCGAGGAAAGGGTGCGGGCGGTGATCGGGCTCTGCAGTGCGGGTGTATCACCGTTTTGAAGATCGCAGTTCGGCGGAAACTACTTGAACGGCAGTCCATTCCATGGCAGGGCAAACCACTCGCATCCCGATCGCCGGAACCGGGTTGGGGGAGGCGGATGCTTCTAATCTTGAACGCTTCCCCGGCTTCGCGTCCTTGGAATTCCGGAAACAAGTAAAAATGATTCTTTCACGTGTGGTAACCCTCATGGGCCTGATGCTGCTGTCGGCGCAGGCTCAGAATGTGCGCGGTGACGCGAATGCTTCCGGTCAGGGGGGCGGGCGCGTGGAAGGGGGGAACGTCGTCGCCGACGTTTCGATCGGCGAGACCACGGGCGGCGGGGTGTCCGTCGTCTCGTCCGCGGGAGTGCAGGTGAAGGGCGGCTATACCGGACAGCTCTACGATCCTGTCCTGATCTTGCCCTCCGCCGCTCCTTCCTCGCTGATCGAAGGTTCGAGCGCGCAGCTCTCGGCGAGGGCGGAGATGGACGATGGATCTACGGTCGTCAGGGCTCCGGTGGGATGGAAGGTTCTTTCCGGCCCGATTCCATCCGTTTCCGTGAGCGGTCTCGCCACTGCGGGCGCGGTGTTCCAGAATACACCCGCGTTGATCGAGGGGACGTGGTTCGGTGCCGCGGTTCAGCTCACCCTCAACGTCATCGATTCCATTCCGGACAATTTCGGAAGCTATGCAGGGGATGGCATCGACGATACCTGGCAGGTCGGCTATTTCGGCGAGGAGAATCCCGAGGCCGCGCCGGGCGAGGATCCCGACCACGACGGACAGGATAATCTCCTCGAATTCCTGGCGCTCGTCGATCCGACGGATCCCGCCTCCCGGTTCCTTGTCCGCATTCGGCCCTCTCCGGGCCCGTCCGGTGGCCACGACATTGTTTTCGGCCCCATCGCGACCATCCGCACCTATACGGTTCTCTACGCGCCCGATCTCGCGGAATCAACCTGGGTTGCCCTTCCCGATTCCAGCGGAACTGATTCCGGAACGGAGCGCACCGTTACCGATGACACCCTAATGCCCCGACGTTTTTACAAGATCCAGATTGCCCGTTGATATGAGAATCCTCCTCGCCCTTTTTCTTTCCTCCTCCCTTGCCCTCGCCGCCCCCGGGCTCATCAATCACCAGGGACGCGTGGTCGTCAACGGTGCCAATGTGGACGGCACGGCGTATTTCAAGTTCGCCTTCGTCGATGGCACGGGTGGGCAGACCTACTGGAGCAATGACGGCACCGCAGCGGGAGAGCCCGCGGCCTCGGTGGCGCTCACCGTCGCCCAGGGGCACTACGCGACGCTCCTCGGGGACACCCATGCGATCCTCCCGTCCGTTTTCGCCGAGCACGACGATGTCAGGCTCCGCATCTGGTTCAGCATGGACAATGTCTCGTTCGAACAGCTTTCGCCGGACCGCCGGATTGCCTCGGCCGGGTACGCCCTGAGTGTGGCGGCGGGCGGTGCCGCGACTCCCGCCCAGGGAGCCAGGGCCGACACGGCGGTTCAGGAATCGCCGATCAAGCTCTTCGCCGCCGGCAATGGGGTGAACACTCCCGTTTCCGAGTGGTTGATCGGCGGTGCCCGGGACCGCGGCTACGCCGATCTGGCGGCGATCCAGATGGATTACCCGCATGTCGCCGCCTTGAGTGATCAGGTCGATTGGGCCGTCATCCAGGGGGAACTCAATGCGGTCGGCGTCGATAGTATCCGCTCGCGCGATGTGGTTCTGCCGACTGGCACCTATCTTCTCCATCGGGAACTGACCCTAAAGGGGCCGGACGTGTCGCTGATCGGACAGGGGCCGCAGAAGTCGATCCTCAAGGCGATGTCGGCGTCCCAGGATGGAATCAGGTTCGCGGACAACGTGGCCGGGGAAAGGCCGCATAACTGCCGCCTGAGGGACTTCGCCATCGTGGGGGTCGGCAACAGCACGGCGACCGGCTACGGTATCGTGGCCGGCAAGGGGGACAAGAGCGAGGATTACTGGTTTCAGGGGCTTTTTGTCGATGGCATCATCTCCCAGGGGTGGAAGGTCTCCCTGTGGGCCGCGAACCTGCCCGCCTTGACGGTGCGCGATTGTTATCTTGTCGGATCCACCACTTCCTTTGTTGGAAAGAAGACGGATACCTTCACGATCCAGAACTGTGTGACGGGAAACAATATTGGTTACGACGGTGCTTTCACGGCGGCGGCCGGGGTGCGGTGTTTCCAGATATCGGATACGGTCGGGGCTCCGGGAGGTCCCAATTTCGCAGGGCTCATCGTCGCGGGGGAGCACGGAAACTGCGAGGAATTCGGATACATGGACGGAGGCTGCACCCTCCGGCTCGTCGCCGTTAATACCGAGACCTTTTCCGGTTCCTATTTCTTCAAGGTGATCAACGGAACCCTGTCTGTGGATCAACTGCGGGTCGCCGGACTTGCCGGTCCCGCGGGCTTCCTCCTGGAGCCCTTCTTCGGGGCTTACGTCTACCTGAGGGCGGAACGGACCGAATTCGAGGGCTATGCCGGGAAACCCATCGTGAGCAAAGGCACCGAATACGACACGACCCTGATCGTGGCTCCGGAGCTTCCCGTGGAGTGGCAGGGCTCCGATGGCACGCCCTATGCCGCCGCCCCCCAGACCGACAACTATTTTCCGCTCAAGCCCATCGGCCACGAGTTTCGATGGGGGAATTCCGAGGCCGGCAATGCGCTCCTCCGCGGGCGCACCTACTGGATCCCCACTTACACCGGAATCAACCGCCCGGACCGCTTCCTCCATTACTACCGGACATCCGCGGGAACGCATCGGCAGAGCGATCTCCTGAACGAGAATGCCTCCCGCGTCCTGAGGAAGTCCTTCCCCGACACCGGCAATGCGGCGGGAGGTGGCGAAACCATTCTGGAGAGTGTGCCGACCGCGGCGAATCTGCTTTGGGAAAACGGACGGGAGATCGAGTTGACCGCCTGGGGACGTTTCGCCGGGAACGGCAATGACAAGAAAGTGATTGTGGACTGGCTCGACCGTGTGTTTGACAGCGGGATCGTTACCCACAATGCCCGCTCCTGGAAACTGACGGCGAGACTTTTCCGCGCCTCCGCCTCGGAGGCCCGCTACGTGGTCTCGCTGAAGGTGGACGGGCTTCCGGAACAAACCGTCAGCACCAAGGTCGCGGTCACTCCCACGAATGCCGGGACCCTGGCACTCAAGGCCGTCGGGGATACCGACGGGGATGTGATCGTCGAGGGTTTCGTCGCGGTTTCCCGCGAGTAGGCCTCCTTGAACGGAGGGAGGAAATCGGGAGGGTGATCGGGTGCGGTTCCTGCCCTTGTCGGCACGGCCCGATGGCAGCGGCATGTGGGCATGCGCAAGAAAGGAGGAGAGAGACCGCTTGCGCGGAAGCTCGCCGTGTGGTTTATATTGTTCGCATGAACATATTTAAAAATGACAGCTTGGTGGCGGGTGACGCCGCCGGCGGGGTGATCGTCCGGCTGCGCTCGGTCCTCCGTGACCGCTTTCCCGAGGCCCACGGGCGCGGCCGGGAGGCGGCAGCGGAGGAGAAAAAGGGACCGGTCTTCGAGACCGGCGTGCCCTGTCTGGACGCTCTCGGCATCGAGCCGGGCAGTATTACCGAGATCGTGAGCCCGGCCCCGGGCAACGGCAGCGCGCTCGTCCTGGCCGGCCTGCTTTGCCGGAGCGCGGAGCGGCGGCGCTTCGCGGCTCTCGTCGACGGGCGGGACAGCTTCGATCCGCAATGGCTCGGCCCCGGCAACGACGCGGGCCTGCTCTGGGTGCGCTGCCGGAAGGCGGACGAGGCCCTACGGGCGACCGATCTCCTCCTGCGCGACGGAAACCTGCCCCTCGTCCTGCTCGATCTCGTCCTTAATCCGGCACGCGAGCTGGCCGCGATTCCGGGCAGCGCCTGGTTCCGCTTGCGCGGGCTGGCTGAGGAATCCGGCGCGGTCCTCCTCGCCTTCACCCCGGCCCAAACGGTTCCCAGCGCCCGACTCCGGCTCTCGCTCGACAAGACCCTCACCCTCGACGCCTTCGCCCAGACGCGGGAGGAGATCGAGGAAAGGCTGGTGCCGCGGGTGACGAGGCGCCGGACGAAGCAGGTGGCGAATGCCTAAGGCCTAATGACTAATGCTAAATCCGTCCAGGCCGCAGGCCTTGTAGGGCGACCGCTCCGGTTGCCTTCCTGTGGAATCGAGCGCCAGCTCGCACGTTTTCCGGTGTGCGGTGCCGCAAAGCCCACCACCCCACCGCCCAGGCGGAGCGCCCGGCCTGCAATTCCACTCCACCTCTGTGGCATCTCGGCGAGGAGGAAATGATCCCCCATGTATTCCGTTCTCTACCTTCCCGATTTCCGTCTTCAGGCGGCGGTGCGTGAGGCGCCGGAACTGGCCGCGCATCCGATTGTCCTGCTGGATGCCCCGGAGGACGGGGGAGGGGAGAAAAGCCGGGGCAAGGTGCCGGTCATCGCGCTGAGTCCGGCGGCGCGGGCGCGCGGGATCCTGCCGGGCATGACGGCGAGCCAGGCCCAGGCCCGCCATGCCGCGCTCGTGCTCCGCTACCGTCGACCAGCGGAGGAAATGGCGCTCCAGGAACGGCTTCTCGAGTGCGCGGCAAGTTTCACGCCGGATTTCGAATCGACCGCACCGGGCCTCTGCACGCTCGATCTCGTCGGCAGTCCGCACGCGCGCGGGCCGGGCGGGGCCGAGGCCTTCGGGCGGGACGCGACCGGCCTGCTGGCGAACGATCACCTGCGCGCGACCGCCGGGATCGCCGACCATCCCGACCTCGCCCTCCTCGCCGCGCGGCTGGCGGATGCGGCTGCGGTTTCCGGAACCCCGGTGCGCGTCCTCCGGGGCACGCCCGAGGCCATCCGCGCCCTGCTCGCGCCCCTGCCCGTGGCCGCGCTCGATCCCTCCGAGGAAACCCGGCGCGTGCTCGCGCTGTGGGGCGTCCACACCTTCGGCGATCTCCTCGCCCTGCCCCGCGAGGACGCCGCCGAACGCCTCGGGGCCGAAGCCGCGCGGCTGTGGGCGCTCGCCCGGGGCGGAAGTCCGCGCTTGCTCCGGCTCGTCCGCACGCCCGAGAGCTTCGCCCGGAGTGTCGCGTTCGAATACGGGATCGAGACCCTGGAGCCGCTCCTCTTTTCCCTACGCCGCCTCCTCGAAACCCTCGCCGCCCGCCTCGCCGCCGTCTATCAGGTCGCCGGCAGCCTCCGGCTCATCCTCGGTTTCGCCGACGCCAGCACGCACGAGCGCTTCTTCCGCGTTCCCGAGCCCTGCCGCGACGTCGACCTTCTCTTCCGCATCCTCCACACCCACCTCGACGGCTTCACCGCCGAGGCCCCGGTCATCGCCCTCGCTCTCGACGCTCAACCGGTGCGGGCCGGAAGCAGCCAGTTCCACCTCTTCGAATCCAGCCTCCGCGACCCGAACCGCTTCGCCGAAACCCTGGCCCGCCTCGAGGCCCTCCTCGGCAGAGAGCGGGTCGGCGCCCCGGAATACCGCGCCAGCCACCGTCCCGACGCCGGCGGCCTGCGGCCTTTCCAGGCCGATGGCGGAAAAAAGGTCGCGCTCGACGAAACCCTCGCCACCGCCGTCCCGCTCGATGTCCTCCTCAAACTCGGCCCCGCCCTGCGCCGCTTCCGGCCGCCCGTCCCCGTCCGCGTCGCCAGCGACCGCGATCACGTCCCCCTCGCCCTCGTCTCCGGCCCGACCACCGGGCGCTTCCGGCAAGTTCTCGGCCCCTGGCTCGTCTCCGGCGACTGGTGGGAGCGTGGCACCCTCTGGTCGCGCCGCGAGTGGGACGTCCAACTCGAGGACGACACCCTCTACCGCCTCGCCTCCCAGCACCCCGGCAACGAATGGCTCCTCGACGGAGTTTACCGGTGATGGGATCCCCGGGGTCACTTTTCCTCGCTTTGCGGAAAGCGGATTAGTTCTCCGGGCGCTGTGTCCCATGGGCCTTCAGCTGCCCGCGATGTCCCGATGCGGCTGGAGTAAGCGTCCCTTTCGAGGCATCCTGAATCGCGAAGGCGATCGGCCTCTGAAACCCGATGACTGCTTTTTTCCCTACCTCGTAACTCGCCGAAACTTACCCTGATCATGGGTCGTCCTTGAAGACAAGCTCGTAGTCCTTTACTGCGAGGAAGACATGTTCCGGTCCCTCTGGAATTGGTTCCTCAAGTCCGAAGTATTCCTGCGGATCGATGTCCTTGTTGTCGGAGAATCCCACAAGGAAGATGAGCCTTC
>JAHEDC010000070.1 GCA_024641425.1 Verrucomicrobiales bacterium
GGTGAGCAACTTGATCCCCTCGATCACCCCGAGATTCCCGATTACCGCCGAAACCGCCCCGATCACTGGAAAGCGCCGCTTCCAATGCGGCGGTGATTCCGGATAAAGGCAGGCCAGACAAGCCGTCTCGAAATGCACAATCGGCACGACCTGCCCTTCCCAGCCGAACATCGCGCAATCCACCAGCGGAGTCCTCTCGGCCACACAGGCCGCGTTCATCAGAAAGCGTTCCTCAAACAACGGCGCGCAGTCGAAGACGATATCTGCCTTCCCCACCAGCTCCGCCGCATTCTCCGCCGTCACATTCGAATCCACCGCCTCCACCTCAATCCGCGGATTGAACCGGAGCAACGTCGCCCGCGCGCATTCCGCCCGCGACCGCCCGAGCCACTCGCGGCTCATCAGGATCTGCCGGTTCAGATCGTCCTCCCGCAGGTTCCCCCCATGCACAAGCACCAGTTTCCCGATCCCTGCCGCCGCCAGCGCCTGCGCCACCGGCCCCCCCAAGCCTCCCACCCGCGAGACCAGCGCCGTCGCTCTCCGCAGCATCGCCTGCTCCGCCGCCCCGAACCCCGGCATCTCCAACTGCCACGCATACGTCTCCGCATCCTCGGCGGAAAGCGCCCCCTTCTCATCAGAACTGTCGCAAAAGTCCTCCATCCCCTACCCCCCCGCGATCGGTGGCAACAACGTGATTTCCCCCACCCCTTCGCCCAACGCCTGCGAGAAATCCTCCACCTGCTCCCCATCCACCGCCACCAGCAAGGTGCTCCGCAATTCCCCATTCGAGTCCAACACCATCCGCGCGAACTCCCCACCCGTCCGCTCCGCCAAAGCCCGCACAAAGCCCCCGATACTATTCGCCTCACCCACCGGCACCACCTCCCACCCCTCTCCCGCCGCAAGGCCCAGCGGCCCGCAGTACTGGACACGCACGCTTTTCATACAGCGGTAAGGAGGTGATTCATCGCGCTATCATGGCATTCCCGGGAGCAGGAGGCAACACCCGCGCCACCCCGCTCGCATCCAGCCGACCAGGTCTCTCATACCCATTCCGCGCAGAGACGTTCCGCAACCCGGAGAATGGCGGCGTCCGTTTCCTTCGCCAGCTTGAAGCGTTCCTCGATGACTTCCTCCGCGGAATTGGCGCGGTTGCGGACGGCGTTGAGGATCTTCTTGAGCTCCCGGGAGAACTGATGACGCAGCACGAGATTTTTCATCGAACGCACGTTCATCTCTTCCTTCGGCAGGGTCTTCAACAGCTCGCTGAAAACGTTCCTATGCTTGAGGCTACGCACTTCGGCGAGGAACTGCGGGCTGTGAATGCCGATTTCGGGCTTCTTCAATCCCGCGACGGAGAAAACGTCTATGATCTTGCCCTCAGTGGCAATTCCCTTCGAAATGTCCTGCAGGATCCCGCCGAAAGGTGGTTGCGTTTGACGAAGTCGATAAAGTAGAGTGGCGGCCGTCGCGCCCCGCGCGACAACCATGAAGGACGCTCGTACGGATGCCTGTGCCTGCCCCGCTGACGGGAGATCTCTCAATCTCACGTTTGTCTGATCATGCATGCTGATATGCCCGCAAGGATGTAGAAAGCCGCGCCGCAGAGGAGTGTAATGTTTCCACCAGCCATAATTGAGACCACAATCCACAAATTAGCACCTGCAAGGGAGGCAAGACCATTGATACCCCAAATAACCCCCAATTGACGCTTCTCGCCAGGCTGCACGGAATTCAGAAGACTGGGAAACGGCATTCCCATCACAAGGCCCAATGGTGCCAACACCAAAATTACTGATAGAATCCTTAAAGGCTCATTGGATAGGCTCTCCAACAGATAGTGATCCTGAATCCAATAAACAAACACTCCATTCACGGCAGCGACGACCCAACAAAAAATAGAAATCCGCCATTTTGGTGGGCTGGCGATCTTTGAGCTGATCTGGCTCCCAATCCCGCACCACAACAGCACTGAAAAAAGAAGGACCGAAAAGATCTTTGTCGGACTCCCGATCGCTATGGTCAGCTTTTGAATCAGACCTAGCTCCAAAAACATAAATCCCACTCCCATCAGAAAAGCCGTCGAGTGGGTATGCCAGTCGTGAGGCCGGGTCTTCTTTCCGTATCGAATGAGAATAGAAAACATCAAGGCAAAGGCAGCCAGAACGATAAAAGGCCACACCAATTTCAATTGTTCCCGCGGGCTCTTTTTGAAATCAAAGAAATAGGGCTGATCATCCGAAACGGGCGACACATTGTATTCCTGCGCTTCCAGGAATTGCTCGGCCCCTTCCTCGGCAATTTCGACGAAGGGCTTTTCTGCGGCAAAACCTGATACCCATAAGGGTTGGAAATGGAGGCGCTTTGCTTCCGTTACTGCCTGTTGATACATTGAATCCTCGGGGGCGTTCGGAAAAATCATCAGAAGGTTCCGATATCCTGTCAGACCTGGCTCCGGATTGTAGAAGACGCAGATCTGATTCATGGCTTGACGCTGTTCCACCCCTGCCTCCTGCAAAACCGACAATGCCGTCATACACTGCCTCACGGTTCGAAGCAGGGAATCATCAATGATCACCAGACACCCCTTTTCGGATAATCTTCCCATGATGGTTTTGAAGCTCTCTTTCGTATAAAGATAATTCTCCAAGCTGGCATGGGTAGCGGAATCCGCCGCTCCTGTCATAACAAGCGCCATCTGAATCAGATCATAGCGTTTTTCAGTCCTCATTAGGAAAGTTCGCCCTTCGCTTACCGTTAAGTTCACATTTTCTTGCTCATACCTTGGCCCTGAAAAGTATTGCCACCGTTCCAAGAGCCTGACGATGGCGGGATTGATCTCTACCGCGTCAATTTTTTCAACCCCTGCCAATTGGGCCAACTCGACTTCGTAGCCACCTCCCGCTCCAACCACGAGCATCTCTCTTGGCTTCAGAAGGCTCATGGGAAAGTAAGCAAACCGACTTCTCAGAAAGTCTTTCTGGCTTCCTTCCGTCATCTTTCCGAGCAAGGTGCTCGGATTCACCTGATCGTAGTATATCCACTTGTTCCCGCTGAAGTCTGGATGCTCATACAAGTCAGCCCGCCCCACAGAACTCCACTCAAAATCCACAATACGTCCGTCAGCTTCTGCCATTGCCCTTTCCGTAAGGGCCTTGGCCTGTGCAAATAACTTCCTGTCAGGGAACTCATCAATGAACCGGAAATGGATCCCAGTCGACAAGACGCCCATCAAAATAGCCAATATGATGCCCCAAATCAGGACACTGCGGCGATTTCGGCCGCGCCAACTCAGCGCGGCTAGCGCCGCGCATATGGAACCGGCACCTACCGTAATGACAATTGGACCCGAATGATTCAACAAAGGAACCGCAGTCATACAGGCAAGTGCTCCCCCTGCCATGTCCAGTGAATAGGCAAGATAAGATTTTTCCGCGTGGAAGTCCTCATAAAGCTTCGATATGAGCGCACCGGATGCCACAAAAAATGCAAGCGCCCAAAGAATCGTTCCGGAAATATGGGGGAAGACCTGAAAGGATAGGTGAACGAGTAAAAGACTGATGCTCATGACCGCAAAGCCCACGGTGAACATTTTGTGGGACTTTGTCGTTTGAAAGAATCTTAGCCTCAGAAACGCTCCACTCCCAAGTCCGAACAATGCCAGAGATATGCAAATCGGAGTAAAGTGCTGGGAGAGGATGTATCCGAAGAGCCTTGTTAGGGATATTTGAAATAGGAATGTGACAAAGGTTACAAGAAATAGTCTTATATACATGAAATGCTGTGAGTTTTCTTGTTTGCTGGGCGTTTTTGGTGCTGCTTTTCAGAATCAGGGGGACAAAGCGGAGAGCGACCGGAAGAGAGGAGGGACTTTGAGTTGGAGTGCTGAAAAACGGGAACTGTTGGGCGGGAATTCAGGTGGAAACGCTTACCGCCATGCCCTCCCCCGGGGGAGGAGATCATTGAAGGTGAGAATAGTCCTCCAACCCGTCTTGCCAAGATTGTTCTGACATCGATTTGGGTTTTGGGGATTCCGACGCTTTGCGCGAGTTGGCGTTGACTCCCAAACCGCGTCCGTCGCCACGGGTCGACTCTTCGGACTGCCTGGTCCGCCGTTGGTCGAGATTCTCGGGCCCCGGGCAGCCGGATGGAGTCCGCGCCTGGTTGAACCCGTTCATTTCCGGAGCATCCTCGGGGTTCGGCCGGTATCTCTTGGCCACAAATTCGGAAAAGGCGGGGTTAGAGCGGTTGGGTGAGGAGCGGGTTTTTGGAGCAGGATCGGTGGGGACGGCGGATTTCCCGGTGGGGGAACGCCTACGAAAGCGTGAGGGGTTCCGGGCTTCAAAGAGCACGATGACGAAGAGTAGCTGAGTTTCGCCTCCGCCGCGTCTCCCGGAAATCGGCGAGCCCCCGAAGATTTCCCCTACCCGGAATTTCCGTTCGGCATTACCATCAAACCGTGGTGCTTCCAATTCCGGAAGGCCCGCCAATTACGTTTCTTAACGATCATTCCCATGGGAGACAAGTCACCGAAATCGAAGCAGAAGGAAAAGGGCCAGAAGCAGGGCAAGGCCGCGGCCGCGAGCAAGGAAAAACAACGCATCGCCGAGAGCAAGAAAGCACCTTCGGCTCCGCCGCCGAAGAAGAAATAGGACACTGAGTCCTTCACCGAGATTCTCGGATTGTCGTCGCGCCATTCCTTCGGGCGCGTCCGTGGAGTATTGTCACCCGAAAAATGACTCGCGCGCGCCGGTTGCGGGGCGACCGCACCAGCTGCCTCCCCCCGTGGCAGAACACCGGATGTGCAGCCCGCCACTCTTACTTTCCGCGCGTGTGGCGAATCCAGGACTCGACGAAAGACCGTGCCTGCTCCTATCGTAAGCCTTTCCCATGTCCAATCCCTCGCCCACGCCCGCCGGTTCGACCCAACGCCTGATCGCACGCATCCCGGAGCGCGCCTTCAGCCCGCGCTTCTGGTCGTATGTTTTCGCGGCCTGGTTCGTGCTCCTTTTCATCCTGAGTTCGCTCTCGGGCGGCGGTGGCCCCGACTTCCCCACGCATATGGACAAGGTCGCGCATTTTCTCTATTTCGCTGCCGGAGGGGCTTCCCTGACCGCCATCGGGGTGCTCAGGTATCCTCCGCTCCGCACGCTCGCCCTCGTCGTCGGAACGCTCGCCGTCGGCGCGCTCGTCGGGGTTTTCGACGAGTGGCACCAGACCTTCACCCCACACCGTTCGGGCCTGGATCTGGGGGACTGGATCGCCGATGTCCTCGGAACGGGCGCCGGTCTCGTCGCCGCCCTCATCGCCCACCGGTGGCTCCGGACGAACGGTCTTACCCTGCCCGCTTCCCGCTGAATCTCGTTCCCATGCCCGACCAAGAACCCGACCTTTTCTCGAACAACGCCCCGGATGCCGCAACCGAGATCGCGCGCCTGTCCGCCGAGATCACCCGCCACAACCAGCTCTATTACCAGAAGGCCGAGCCCGAGATCACGGACCGGGAATTCGATCTTCTCCTCCGTCAGCTTATCGCCCTGGAAACCGCGCATCCCGAGCTAGCCCGGTCCGATTCCCCCACCCGACGCGTCGGCGGTGCTCCGCTGGAGCACTTCGTCCAAGTGCGGCATCTCCAGCCGATGATGAGCCTCGACAATGCCTTCACCGAGGGCGAATTGGCCGACTTCTACCGACGGCTTCAGAAGGGCCTCGGCCAAAGCGACCTCACGGTGACGGTCGAGCCGAAGATCGACGGCGTGGCGGTTTCGCTGGTCTACCGGGACGGCAAACTCGAGCGTGCGGCCACGCGCGGCGACGGAGAGACCGGCGATGACATTACCGAGAACGTGAAGACGATCCGCACCGTGCCGCTCTCGCTTCCCGCCGACCTCGCGCCTCCGCTCATCGAGTTCCGCGGCGAGATCTTCATGCCCAACGAGGGCTTTGCGAAGATGAACGCCGAGCGCGACGAGGCCGGGCTGCCCGCCTTCGTCAATCCCCGCAACGCGACCGCCGGCGCGGTGAAACAGCTCGATCCGCGCGAGGTCGCGAAACGCCCGCTCGACCTCATCGTCCACGGTTTCGGAGCTATCGAGGGGCTCGAAGTGCCGACGATGAGCGCCTTTTTCGATCTGATCCCGAAGCTGGGCTTCCGCCGTCCGGCGCTTGTTCGCCACGTCCACACCTTGGACGATTTGCTCCAGGCGATCCGCGATCTTGATGTCGAGCGCCACGAACTTCCCTTCGAGACCGACGGCGCGGTGGTGAAGCTTGATAGCCGCGCGTCGCAGGCCCGACTCGGTTCGACCTCGAAGGCGCCGCGCTGGGCTATCGCCTTCAAGTACCCGCCCGAGGAGAAGGCGACCGCGTTGAAGGCGATCACGATTCAGGTCGGCCGTACGGGTGTTCTCACTCCCGTCGCCGAGCTCGAACCGGTCTTCGTTTCCGGCACCACCGTCGCGCGCGCCACCTTGCACAACGAAGACGAGATCCAGCGGAAGGATGTGCGCGTCGGCGACACCGTGATCATCATGAAGGCCGGAGAAATCATTCCGGCCGTCGTCCGTGTCGTGCCGGAGAAACGCCCGGCCGGTGCCGAGACCTTCGATCTCTTCGCGCATGTCGGCGGCCAATGCCCGAGCTGCGGTGGCCCGATCGTGAAGGAGGACGGCTTCGTCGCATGGCGTTGCGTGAACTTCGAATGTCCGGCCCAGGCGGTGAGCAAGATCAAGCAGTTCTGCTCCCGCAAGGCCCTCGACATCGAGGCCGCCGGGAACGTCGTGGCCGAAGCGCTCGTCGAAAAAGGCTTCGCCCGGACTCCTCTCGACCTCTTCGAACTCGAGGAGGAGGCGCTTGGCGCGCTCAATCTCGGCACCGAGGAGGACCCCCGCCGCTTCGGGGAAAAGAACGCCGCGAAGATGCTCGAAGCGCTGGAGCGCGCCAAAGCCGCGCCGCTTCACAAGTGGCTCTTCGCCCTCGGCATCCGCCACGTCGGGGAATCCTCGGCTCTCGAACTCGCCCGACTCCACGAGACGCTCGCCGACATTCCCGGCAGCGAAGTGCTGAAACTCATTACGGACGCCGCGCGCTTCGAGGCCGAGCAAAAGGAAATCTCGCCCCGCAACAAAGCGAACCCGCCCGCCAACGACATGGAGAAGGCGGGACGGCAGGCTCGCTTTGACTCCCTCAAGGAGGAGATCGCGACGCGCAGGGCGCGCATCGCGGAATTCGGCGTCACGCCCGATGTCGGCCCGGTCGCGGCCGCGAGCACGCTTGCATTCTTCACCTCCGAAGCGGGCCGGAAGACGCTGGCCCGCATCGCCGACCTCGGGATCACGCCGAAATCGACGAATTTCGCGCCCACGCCCAAGGCAGACGCTCCGACCGGCGAATTGCCTCTGGCCGGCACGACGTGGGTGATCACCGGCACGCTCAGCCAGCCGCGCGAGCACTTCGCCGAGCGGATCCAGACTGCCGGCGGCAAGGTTTCGGGCAGCATCAGCAAGAACACGAACTATCTCCTCGCCGGCGAGTCCGCCGGTTCGAAACTCACGAAGGCCGAGGCTCTTGGCACCCTCATTCTCGACGAAGCCGCCTTCGACGCCTTGCTGGCCTCCGCCCCCTAGCACGGGTTTGCAACCCGGGTCCGTGGTGCGGATTTGCCATCCGCTCGTCCCCATTCTGCCGTGGAGAGGTTGCCCTCACCACGTCAGTCAGTTCTTCTGCCGTCCGCCATCATCCAGTTTCAACCGAACCGGCCGACCTTTTAGCTTCGCGCGTCCGACGTTGCGGAGGATCTCTTCGGCGATATCCTCGCGGACATCGACCAGCGTGTGCCGTTTGAAAAGACTGATCCTCCCCACGGAACCATCCGGAATCCCGGCTTCGCGGTAGAGCATGCCCGCAATCTCGCCGGGAATGATTCCCTCATCCTTGCCAATGTTGATGAAGAGGCTCGCCATCCCCGCATCCGGGCCGGTCTTCCTCTTGAACGGTGCCCGTTCCGAGCCGCGCTCCTCGAAGCGATCCTGCCCGCGCGGCGCGCGTCCCTCCGGCTCCCTCGGGTGCTCGCGCTGCTGCTGGCGCGGAGGCGGCCCGCCCTCACGGCGCGGCTCACGTTCCTCCACCCGTTCGCGCGGAGCCGTCCGCTCGGGGCGATCCCTCTTCGCCGGTTCGCGGTCCTCATGAATTTCCTCCCCTTCCCGCGCAATGCTTTCGCGGAGCAAGGTGAAGAGGGCTCCCGCGATGTCCGTCGGGGTGTGCCCCTGCTCGAGGAGACGGTCGATGTATTCCTCCTGCGCCTCGAACGTCCCCGCTTCCAGGCGGTCCTTGATCGTCTCGAAAAGCTCGTCCGCGCGCTTGCCCTCAACCTGCTCCTGCGACGGAATCCGCTCGCGTCGGATGACCTGGCGCGTGTAGCGCTCGACATTCTGGAGCCGGTAGACCTCGCGACCGAAGACAAAGCTTACCGCCTTGCCCGATTTCCCAGCCCTGCCGGTTCGCCCGATCCGGTGGACGTAATCCTCCGGATCCTGTGGTAGATCATAGTTGAAGACCACATCGACATCATCGACGTCGAGCCCGCGTCCCGCCACGTCGGTGGCGACGAGCAATTCGACCACGCCATCGCGGAAACGCTTGATCACCCGTTCGCGCATCTGCTGCGTGATGTCCCCGTGCAATCGATCCGCCGCATAGCCCCGCGCCAGCAGGGCTTCCGTGCATTCGTCCACCATCCGCTTCGTGTTGCAGAAAACGATAGCCAGTTTCGGCGACTCGAGGTCGAGGAGGCGCGAGAGCACCTCGATCTTCGAGCGGATACGCACCTCGTAATAGCACTGGTCGATGGTCGATACGGTTTTCGACTTCTGGTCCACCGAGATCCGGCGCGGCGCATTCCCGAAGGCGTCGATCAGTTTCTCGACATAC
Organism: Verrucomicrobiales bacterium; assembly: GCA_024641425.1. Taxonomy (GTDB): domain Bacteria; phylum Verrucomicrobiota; class Verrucomicrobiia; order Verrucomicrobiales; family DEV007; genus JAHEDC01. The sequence continues at coordinate 8,929 of JAHEDC010000070.1, forward strand.
CGGTTCATCGTGGCCGAAAAGAAAAGCGCCTGGCGCTCCTTCGGCATCTGCTTGAGGATTTCCTCCATCTCCTCGCGGAATCCCATGTCGAGCATCCGGTCCGCTTCATCGAGCACGATCATGCGTACCGCGCCGAGTTTCAGTGTGCCCCGGCGCATGTGATCGAGCAGACGTCCCGGCGTACCGACGACGAGATGGGCTCCCCGGTCCAAAAGCCGAATCTGACGGTCCATCGGCGCTCCGCCATAGATCGGGACCGCACGCAATCCGTCGATGTGGGCCCCCAGACGGTAGACTTCCTCGCAGACCTGCACCGCCAACTCCCTGGTCGGGCACAGGATGATCCCCTGCGGCCCCGGTGCGTCGAAATCAAGTTTCGCGAGCATCGGAAGGACAAAGGCCGCGGTCTTTCCCGATCCGGTCTGGGAGAGGCCCACCAGGTCGTGACCCTCCATCGCGACGGGAATGGTCAAAGCCTGGATCTGCGAAGGGCGTTCGTAACCCAGTCCTTCGACCGCCTTGAGCAAGGTGTCGGGGAGATTCAGTTCGGAAAAGGGAGGTGTGTCCATGAATGGAGCGCGGGATACGAAGTTTGGGTCGGAATTGCGGGGGAGAGGAATCGGAGCGCCTCCGCGGAAGGTGGCTGGCCGGGTCGCGCCGCGAGTCACACCAGGGGGACGACGGACACGAGCGGCCGCATCCGGGAAAAAGAAGCGGCCCCCATTCTCCGCTTCCTTAGCCGATTGGCAAGGAGGGATTTACGCCCGCCCGATTCCTGCCACCGGGCTTTGGAATCCCTGCTCGCGGCGTCGCCGCCGCGCACCAGGGCGTGATCGACCAATCCCTGCTCTTCCCGTGGGATCGGGATTCCCGTTGAAAATTGCGGTTTCGTGCGCTGGCGTCGAGCATCACTGCCAATGGCGGTTTTCCGGGCAAGCGGAAGGGAGTTCCACAGATCGTCCCCTGTCGCAGAAGCCCGGCAATGCTTCGTCGACCCACTGCTTTCCCTGCTTTACGCGCGGCGCGGTCCGGGTTATTGGTTCGGCTTGCTTAACTAAATTGAAGACCGATTCGACAGCCGAGCCATTGCTGGCGGTGCAAGATCTCGAAGTGCGCTTTCCCGTGCGCGCCGGGCTCCTCCGTCGACAAGTGGACGAGATCCGAGCGGTGGACGGCGTAAGCTTCTCTGTCGCACCGGGACAAACGGTCGGTCTTGTCGGCGAGAGCGGGAGCGGGAAGACGACGGTGGGCCGGGCGGTTCTGAACCTTACGGCGGGTGCGGGCACGGCGACAGGGAGCGTTCGTTTCGACGGGCGCGAGATCCTGAATCTCCCCGAGGGCGAATTCCGTCCGCGGCGGAAGGAGATGCAGATGATCTTCCAGGATCCCTTCGGCTCGTTGAATCCGCGGATGCGCGTCGCGGAGATCATCGGAGAAGCCTACGACGTGCATTTCCCGCACTTCACCGGCAACGAGCGCCTCGACCGCACGGTCGCGCTTCTTGAAAAAGTCGGACTTTCCGGCGAATGCCTCTGGCGCTACCCCTTCGAATTCAGCGGCGGCCAACGACAGCGCATCGGGATCGCCCGCGCCCTGGCAGTCGAGCCCAGGATTATCGTCTGCGACGAACCCGTGAGCGCCCTTGATGTCAGCGTGCAAGCGCAGATCGTGAACCTGCTTCAGGACTTGCGGGAGGAACTCGGGCTCGCCTACCTCTTCATCGCCCACGACCTCGCCGTCGTCGAACACATCAGCGACCATGTCCTCGTGATGTATCGTGGAAAAATAGTCGAATCCGCCCCGAGCGCCCGCATCTACGCGGATCCGCAGAACGATTACACCCGGAAGCTCCTCGCGGCGGTGCCCACGCTCCCCTGAGACGACGCGCGATGGTGACAAGACGCTCCGACACGAAATGACGCCGCTATTCCGGAAATTCCTAGGTATCAACTGGCTCCTCGTGTCCACCATGGTGGGACTCCTGATCTTCGGGCTCTTCTCGATCCATAGCGCGACTTATTTCCGCGTGGCCGATGAGCCCGATCTGGCCGGCAAATGGCAGGATCAGATGCAGAAGATTTTCATCGGAATTGGTGTCTTCTTCGTGGCCGCCCTTATCGACTACCGCTGGATCAAATGGGCCGCGCTGCCGATGTACGTAGGGTCGCTCGGACTCCTGCTTCTGCTCAAATTAACCGGAGAGGAACGGTCGGGAGCGACGAGTTGGCTCGAATTCGGCCCGATCACCTTCCAGCCCTCACAGGTTGCGATCATGGCGGGTATTCTCCTGCTCTCGGTCGTCCTCGGTGAATTGCCGAAAATGCACCGCGTCTTCCGCTTCGCGCCGGTGCGCATCGCTCTTGCTGGAATCGTAACCGCCTTTCCGGCGATCCTTGTGCTGAAGGAACCCGACATCGGCTCCTTCGCGGTGTGGGGCCCCGTCTTCGGCGCCATGCTTCTCGTCGGTGCCATCCCTTTCCGCTACCTCATCGTGATGATCCTGATCGGACTCATCGCCATGCCTATCGCCTATTTCTTTGGATTGAAGGACTACCAGAAGGAGCGGATCGAGACCTATATCAACATGCTCACCGACAAACGCGTCGACGAGCAGGGCGCGGCCTGGGTGCCGAAGCACAACATGATCGCGATCGGTTCGGCCGGCTTCGAGGGGAAGGGCTACAAGGGCTCCCGCCTGGGAGAAGGCGAAAACACGATCAAGGAAATGGGCTTCGTTCCCGCAACCGTGGCCATCAACGACTTCATTTTCGTCGTCATCGCGGAGGAACACGGCTTCCTCGGCTCCTCGATTCTCATCGGGGCCTTCACCCTCCTGCTTCTCCAGATCCTTCTTGTCGCGTACCATGCCCGCGACCAGATGGGGCGCCTGCTCGCCGTGGGCCTCTGCGCCCAGATTTTTTTCCATGCCTTCATGAATATCGGCATGTGCATTCTCCTGGTCCCCATCACCGGGCTTCCACTCCCGCTTGTCAGTTTCGGCGGCACTTTCGTGATCATCATCATGTTCATGCTCGGTATGACCCAGAGCGTCTGGGTCAGTCGGCACGCCGTCATCGAGAAAGCCCCTAAGGCAAAGCCAGAATTTCGGGGCTGAACATCGGCCGCTCGACCTTGTGCGCCAAGCGTTTCGCGGGCTCGGAGCGCTTCGGTCTCTTCCGGTTCCGCGCACTACCCTCCCCTGGGACTCAACCGGCGACACGAGGCCCGCGGTGCCACTCCCGTGCGCGATTTGTCACACGCATTCAAGGGAAGCGACACCTGCCGCACCGAACTCACTGGCCCACCCGAGACAAAGCGTCTCCCGCCGATTGAAATTATGGTTTTTCCATTCATTATGTCCCGGACACCTTCGGAAACGGGCTTCCGCCGGAATTCCCCGCCGACCCCGCTCAATACTGCGAAAATCCGCGTTTTCTTATGCCGAATTCGCAATTCGCCCTTGCAACTAATCTTTCTAGGGGTAGGTTTTCAATACAAGTTTGAAGTTTGAGAGACTACTAGAGAGACTTGTTTTTTGTTTGTTGTTGGAGAACCCCGGAGAAATCCGGGGTTTTTCCTTTCCCAACGGTCGCCCCCATCGATTCGCGCGAGGCTGAAGGCAGGATAAGACCTCAAGAAAAGAACTCTCACCACACCCCCCTCAAGCACGTGAATGCCCGCCTCCTCCTTTTTGCCGTCTCGCTTCCTCTCGCCGCCACGGGAGGGCACGCCTACGATGCCTTCCGCATCGAGATTGTCGAGAAGGGATCGGGGTGGCCGGTTCCCCTCGTTGAACTCCGCACCGTGCACGACGTCCTCCTTGTCAGCGACAATGCGGGCGTCGTCGCCATCGATCAGCCCGAACTCATGGGTATTGAAACCTGGTTCCAGATCAGAAGTCCGGGCTACGAGGTTGGCGCGGACGGCTTCGGAATGAGGGGCGTTCGCCTGACTCCCGAGCCCGGGGGGAGTGGCCGGATTGAGGTCACACGCAGCATCATCGCCAGGCGCCTCGGTCGCCTCACGGGAGCCGGACTCTTTGCCGAGAGCCAGAAGACCGGTCGTGATCTGGAGTGGAAGGAATCGGGCCTCGTCGGCTGCGACAGCGTCCAGAATGCGATCCACCGTGGCAAACATTTCTGGGCCTGGGGCGATACCTCGCTCGCCCGGTATCCCCTCGGAATCTTCGATATGACGAGCGCGACCACCGCCCTCCAACCACTCGCCTCCTTCGAGCCCCCCTTGAAACTCACCTTCGACTATTTCCGTGATGACCGGGAGGTTCCCCGAGGAGTGGCGAAGATGCCGGGAGACGGACCAACGTGGGTGAGCGCCTACACAAGCCTGCCCGACGAGAACGGCGAAGCCCGCCTTGTCGGGACCTACATCAAGGTGCGGAACCATCTCGAAGCCTATATTTGCGGCCTCTGTGTCTGGAATGACGAGAGCGCCCGCTTCGAAAATTTCCGCGTGATCTGGACGAAGTCCGACAAGCAGCCGAAGCAGCCACCCGTGCCTGATGGACATCCCTCCTTCTTCACCGACCCGGCGGGCAGGGAATGGGTCTATTTCGGAAATCCGCTGCCCACAATGCGAATCCCCGCGACCTTTGAAGCCTGGAAGGACCCATCACGGTGGGAAATCCTCACGCCGCAGAAGACGATCCCCATGGCCAACGGTGGCGACGCGATCAAGCCACACACGGGACACATCGCCTGGAACGCCTATCGGAAGCGCTGGGTGACCGTTTTCATGGAAGCCTTCGGAAAGCCCTCCGCCTTCGGGGAACTCTGGTTCGCGGAGGCTCCCTCCCCAACGGGCCCCTGGGGACCGGCCGTGAAGGTGCTCACCCATCAGAATTACACGTTCTACAACCCGCGCCTGCACCCGGAATTCACGCCCCCTGACTCCCCCATCCTTCTCTTCGAGGGCACCTACACCGCCGAATTCGCGGACAAACCGGAGCACACTGCCCGCTACAACTACAACCAGATCCTTTACCGCCTCGACCTCGACGACCCGGCCCTTGCACCCGCGCGCGCCGAAGCCGTGAAAGCGAGTTCTCCATGAGGCCGATCCTTCTCACCGCAGCCGGAGCCTCGCTGCTCCTCGGCGGATGCCGCCGCGCGCCCGATCCTCCCGATCCGCAAGCCTCCCCCCTCGCGCAGATCGCTCGCCGCAGCGAGGAACTCCAGGATGTCGCCTTCTCCGAGGTCATCGAGGCCACAACCGGTCACCGGGTGCTCCCAGCCATCGCCGACGAACCGCTTGTTCTCATCCTCGCCCGTGTCCTCGACGCCACCCTTGATGAATTCAACCAGCCCGGGAGCCCGCTCGCGAACCTGCGGCGCATCAACGAGGCCAGCCGCTTTTTCGAGGAACGCATCCGGGAGGGCCTCGAGGCCGATCCCGCCTGTTCGTGCGACTCCCCGATGACCGCGGAGGGAAAGGCCCAACGCGCGGGCTATCCGGATTTGCGGATCCTCCACAAGGCGAGCGGGCGCGTCTTCTACCTCGATCCCAAGCTCTTCGAGACCGGCAGCGAAACCAGCACCCTTCGCTCCTTTTACTACGAGCCGAAATCCACGACTTCCAAGGTCACCGAGGACGCCGTCCACCTTCTGGTTGGCATCGAGCACGACGGGAATGATGGCGATTGGAAGTTCCTGCGCTGGCATCTTGTCGACCTCCACGGCTTCCGCGTTCGCCTGAAGGCGGAATTCCAGGCCAGCAACAGGGATCTCTACCGTCCGGAACTGCTCATCCTAAAGGGCGGACTTTCCGCGGAAACCCCTCAACGATAGGCTTTCCACGCCTTCGGAGGAGTTTTTTCCCATTCCGAATGATTATTTTGCAACACGGTCGGCGGCCATCCCATATTCAAGTCCAATAAGATTTCCGTTCGCCGCGCTTTTCCCGGCAACTTTCTGCATAGCACGGGGTTTACCCGCCACCTCATCATTCCCTCCATGGAGCCCAACATCCCCCACTCTCCTCTCCGGACATTCTTGTCCCGGACTCTTCCTGCATTGTCCGGCTGCGTCCTTACGGGCTCGGTTTTAGCCGCGCCCCTGGCCGTCGATGACAGCTACAGCGTGAACGAGGATTTCACCCTGAACACGGAATCCGGGCCCATCATCTCGGCTGATTTCGACACCGGAGGTTCCACCACCATCCCCTTCGTCGGAAATTGGGATTATCTCGACCGGATCGAGAATTCTTCGGGGGCAGCGCAAACCTACCCGATCGATGGCTCCGGAAGGGACTGGCGCAGCGCGAACTTCGATAAAACGACATCAAACATCAGTCCTTGGGGAACTTCCGCCTTCCCCATCCAAGGCGGAGGCATTGACGCCTTCCCAGGAGCGCCCAATGTCCTTCAGGGCCTTGTCCCGGGCGGACCGAATCTCGTCACAACCTACCTTTTCCGGAACAAGTTCAACCTTTCGGCCGCGCAGGCCGCGGAGACGATTTGGAAGGCGAATCTGGTCGCCGACGACGGTTGTGTCATCCACATCAACGGGACCGAGGTCGCCCGCTTCAATATGAATGCCGGAGCCGTCACGACCGAGACGTTCGCGATCCCGGGAGGAAACGAAGCCACCTATTCCGACGTCGCGCTCAACGTCTCGGGACTACTCGTCGCGGGCCTCAATACCATTGCCATCGAATTGCACCAGTCCGACCTCAATAGTTCGGATGCCGGGCTCAGTCTGACCCTCATCGCGGGACAGGGAGCCACCGGCGGCTTCATTTACCAGGACGATGTCTTCGGCACCAACCTGCCGGGCAACGCGAATGGCATTCTGGATCCTTCCGGGGGATTTACGGGCGCGGGTCTCCATATCACCCTCGGACAGGTGTTCGGCTTCACCAATCCCCGCGCCACTTCCGGCGGATTCAGCCAGAGCTTCGTGCTCGGTTCCCCGACCCTTGTGAATGTGAGCCTCCGCTATCGACTGTTGAACTCGGATGGCCTCGACGCTGGCGACTTTGGCGAAGCCATATTGCAGATCGACGGCACGCGCTACGGCAACGACGCGAATACCTCGCTGGTGCACATTCTGGATACCGGAGACTCGGGGTGGCAAACCGCTAACTTCGCTATCCCTTTGGCGGCTGGAAACCACACGATTCTGCTCGCTGCCTACAGCAATGACACGAATCGAAACAACGAGACCGTCGACGTCTTTTTCGACGATGTCGTCCTCACGCGCTCCGGCGGCAGCACCGGGGGCGTCCTCGCCAACGACACCGTGGGCGCGAGTCCGGTGGCCAACCTCGTCGGTTCGCCCTCGCACGGCATGCTCAACTTTCCCGCCAGCGGTATCTTTATCTATACACCGGCCGCCAATTACTTCGGCTCCGATTCCTTTACCTATAACGTTACCGATGTCACCGGAACGTCGAATACCGCCACCGTCACCATCACCATTGCCCCTGTAAACGATCCACCGGTCGCCGCTCCGGATACCTTCGCCGCGACCGAGGATACTCCACTCGTCATCCCGGCCCCCGGTGTCCTTGCCAACGACACGGATGTCGAGGGCACCGCCCTTACCGCCGTCCTCGGAACTACCACCTTGAACGGAACCCTCGTCCTCAACGCCAACGGCTCGTTCACCTACACTCCGACCCCCAATTTCTTCGGCCCCGCCACCTTCACCTACCGCGCCAGCGACGGCCAGGACCAGTCCGCTCCCGCCACAGTCACGATCAATGTCGCCGGCGTTCCCGACGCCCCTGCTCCCCTAAACGACACCTACACCGTGGAGGAGAACCAAACCCTCACCGTGACCCAAGCCACCGCCGGTGGTGGCGGCGGCGGGGTGACCGAGACCATCGTGCCCCTCGGTTCCGTGTGGAAATACAATGACACCGGCACGGACCTCGGTACCGCCTGGCGCGCCCCCGCCTACAACGACAGCGCCTGGCTTTCCGGACCCGCCGAACTCGGTTACGGCGACGGCGACGAGGCGACGGTGGTCGCCGACAATCCGACCCCCGGCTACGATGCCAACGCGACGGACCGCTACATCACCACCTACTTCCGGCGCACCTTCCCCGTAACCAATGTGGGGGCCATTTCGGCCTCTACCCTCTGGATCCGGCGCGACGACGGATGTGTCGTCTTCCTCAATGGCACCCGGATCGCCATCAGCAACCTCGCGGGAGATCCGGTTTACTCCACCCTCGCCGACAACGCCGGCGACGACGGGAACACCGAAATCGAGTTCGCGGGTATCAATCCCGCCCTCTTCGTCGAGGGAAACAACACCCTCGCCGTTGAGATTCACCAGAACACGGCGAACAGCAGTGACATCACTTTCGAGATGCGGATGCAGGTCACCCGGCAAACGAATCTCGGCCTCCTTGCCAACGACATCGATCCCGACGGCCTGCCTCTCACCGCCAGTCTCAGTTCCGGCCCCTCCCACGGGATGGTGGCGATCAATCCGGACGG
>JAHEDC010000071.1:0-4150 GCA_024641425.1 Verrucomicrobiales bacterium
CCGTTCTCGATGGGGCCGACTACGAGAGTCGGATTTTCCGGAGCATCGGGGATTTCGAATTCGAAAAGCTCGAGCATATCCAAAGGCGCGGTGAAATACACGTCGCGAGTGTGCTCGATTCCGGCACTGGTAAACTCGGGAACGGACTGCCAATGGGGCGACTCCGTATCGTCGAAGCCGTTGCAGGGTTGCGCCTCCTCGAAGGCGACGGGAACGAGATCGGCGGACGCTGTTGTTGGCGGAACGTACAGGTTGCCGGTGGTGGCGGCGGTGCCGTGGGGCCCGAGCAGGATCCACCATTTCCAGTGGGAGGGACTGTTGGGGAAGACAGTAAAGTTAGCGGATTGGTTCGCGAAGGACGCGTTCGAAAGGGTGAGCCAGAAATGGGAGCGGGTCTTGCGGCGAAAGGCGCGGGTGAAGGTGAGGGGGCCGTGGTACTGAACAAGCCTGGAGGTCGCGGCGCTGATATCGGTCAGGAAAAGTTCGGAAGAGTCGCCCTGGATGGTGACGGTCGCGAATTGGTAGACCTGATAGAATGTTTTGCCATCTTCCTCTGCGGGATCGGGGGTGGCGATGCTCTGCCGGTCCGCCGGATCGCTGCCGAATGTATCCTCGTCGCCGTCGCGTATGCCATCGCCGTCCGTGTCGGCGAACCAGGGATCGAGCCCGCGTTCCAGTTCGTCCCAGTCCGGGATGCCGTCGTGATCGGTGTCGGTGTTTTCGACGCCCACGCGGTAGAGGGCGGCCTGTCCGTCGGAAGCGCCGGCCCCGACCGCGAGCGGGTCCGGGGTTCCACCTCCGTTGTGGTTGAGGATGAGGGCGGCGAGAAAGAGGTCGCGCAAGGCGGCGTCCTCGGGACCGAGGGAGGATTCCTGGAGGGCGGGATCGAGGGCGAAAACCGGGTCCCACGGACGGTCGGCCCGCAAGGCGACGACCGGAGTCGGCGGCGTCCCAGGATCTCCGGGGACGGACACGGCGAGAAACTGGGGAACCGGAACGACGATGGTGCCGGTCTCAAGCAGGACCTGTCGGCCCGAAGGGAGGCTCAGGAGTTCCCGTTGGTTGTCATTGGGAAACGCACAGATGACGAAGTTCCGGGCGACGACTGTTTCCGGAGGGTCACTGCCGGGCGGATTCCCGGTTCCCGCAGGCGTTTCCTGGACCTGGATGGTGGAAAGGCCTCCGGTGCCGTAGGTCTCGGCGAGGGTGGTCCAGGTCTCCGCGTCCGTGCTGCGCTGGAAGTGGTAGCGTTTGCCCGCCTGGGTCGGCCATGAAATCTCGGCTACCGATTGCGTGCTGTCCCAGGTGAGCGTGGGAGCGAATCCGGCATCCTCCATGGCACGGGCCGTGCCGGCAAGGATCACCGGGATGAAGATGCTGGATGCCGAAATACCGAAATACCGAAATACCGAAATACACTTTTCATACGAACCTCCTTCTTGGTGAGTTTGTGGTTGCCGAGAGAAAAGCGTCTTGCGCGGGGGCTGACAAGGAAAATCTCCCGTCCGGTGATTAACCGAGATCCTGGAAATAGTGCCGGAGGGCCTCGGTGAGTCCGGCGGAGCCGTGCCCGGTGGCCACGTAGCCGCCGGCGTCGGCGACGAGGCTGCGGATCTCGTTGATGGCATTGCCGGGGCAGGCGACCATGCCGGCCTCCTTGCCGTCGAGCATCGAGCGGTCGTTGTGGTTGTCGCCGGCGGCGAGGACGCGTTCGCGGGGGACGCCGAGGCGGCGGGCGAGTTCGGCCATGACCGAGCCCTTGTGGTAGGCGGCGTGGCCGAAGCGGAGGTAGATGCTGTTCCGCTCGTAGCCGAGGAGGGGATACTGTTCGGAAAGCGTGGCGATGAACTGGCAGATGCGATCCATCTCGCCGTCGTCGCGCGCGACGAGGCCGGCGGGCTCGTGCTCGGCCTCGATGTATTCCGCGCCGGTGTGCTTCTCGATATGGGCGCGCATCGTCTTGAAGAACTTCTTGTAGGAGCGGAACAGCTTGTGATGGTCCTTGTGGCATTGCTTGTTCCAGTCCCCGCAATCGACCCAGCGCCCGAAGCGCGAGGGCTCGTAGAGTTCGCGTTCCTTGGCGATGATGTAGTCCGGGCGGGGCCGCACCCGGTGGTCGGCGATGCCGCCGATGGCCTGGTAGAGGCTGCGTCCGGTGTTGATGGCCCAGACGGCGCCCCTGCCGCGCAGCTCCTCGAGGATGGAGAGGAAGGCGGGATCGACGACGGTCTCGGAAGCGGGATCGATGAGGGTGCCATCGAAGTCGAAGCAGAGCAGGTAGGAAGGAGAGGACACGGACATCGGGATAACCTGGGTCGGCGGGAGAGGGCCGCGCGTCCAGACAATGGGGGTGATCCGGCCGGAATCAAGCGTGGGCTTGAGGCGGGGGAGTCGGGCAAAGCCCGGGCTCGACGAGGGCGTGGAAGGCGCTATGGTTGACCTTATGAAATCCGCCTATGAATTGGCCATGGAACGCCTCGCGAAGGAGGCTCCGTCCGTTAAACTGACCGCCGACCAGCGCGCGCGCATCGCCGACATCGACCAGCGTTTTCAGGCGAAGATCGCCGAGCGGGAGGTCTTCCTCGGTGGCCTGATCGCGAAGGCTCCGGGCATCGCCGAACTCGAGGAGCTCGAAGACCAGAAACGGCGGGAGATCGCGGCGCTCCGGGATTCCTGGGAACGCGAAAAGGATGCGGTGCACGCGGAGGAGGGCTCCGGGGATCCGCCTTCCTGAGCGGTTGGTTCCTCCTTTTTCCCCGAAAATGAAAGCTTGCCAAGCGGTGGGCGTTTATGCGTAACTTCTGGAACGACACGTCGCGCGGAGGCGCAGAATTGATCATGGATGAACAAACACAAGACAGGGAACTGCCGGCGACGGGGCTCTGGAAGGAGGTGCCGGAGGCGGTCCGTCGGCACTTGGCGGCAGCAGGAGAATTCAAGGCGCTGGCAGCGGGAAAATACATTGCCGTCCAAGGCAAGGAATTCACCAGTCTGCTGGTGGTACTCTCGGGAAAACTCCGTGTCACGTGCCATGGCCACGGGGATACGGTCGTGCTCGCCGAACTTGGCCCCGGGGATACCGTGGGCGAAATGAGCCTCATTGATCCACGGCCCGCCAGTGCGAACGTGCGGGTGGAAGAGGGTGGAGCCGAAATCTGGGAAATTGCGGACGCGGATTTCGAGCGCTTCGTGGAGGGGGACTGCGGGGCGGGCTATACCGTCATGAAGATGCTGGCGCGGGAGCTGTGCCGCCGTCTGAGAAAGGACGCCGATCATATGCTCCACCGCGAGGACGAGATCCGCACGCGCTTCCGCGATATGGATTATTGAACCGTCGCGCCGTTCCCGGAAAGTATCGGGAATGTGACGAAATTGTGGCAGGAGACTTGCTTGCCACGGATTGGTGGTCGGTGCTTCCGTAGCGACCGTAGGCAATCGACAAGTCTTATGAGTAGATCGACAGTTTTCCGGGATGGGCCAACCGTGGGCATTTTCAGCGAACTCGACGAATCGGTTCAGGCACGCCTGTCCGCGGCCGGGCGCTTCGAATCCGTCGGCGAGGGAAGCTACCTCATCGTTCAGGGGCGCGAGCAGCGCACCCTGATCCTGATCGTGTCCGGGCGCCTTCGGGTCACCTGCGCCGCGCATGGCGACACCGTGACGCTCGCCGAACTCGATGCGGGCGAAATTGTGGGGGAGATGAGCGTCATCGATCCAAAGCCCGCGAGCGCAAGCGTGAAGGTGATCGACGGCCCAGCCGCGCTGTGGCTTATCGACGGCGACGACTTCGACCGATTCGTCGAGGAGGATGTCGCTGCCGGCTACGCCGTGATGAAGTCGCTCGCGAAAAAGCTCTGCTATCGGCTCCGCTACGACGCCGAGCATAGGCTCCAGCGCGAGGACACCCTCCGGTCGCATTTCCTTGATATGGATTATTGAGGCAGCGGGCGAAGCTCGCCGGGAGATCCTCCTCCCGATGTCCTGTTTCGCCGGGGGGTGCGTGACGGCAAACACGTGTGAATCGCACTGGCGATTCCGGGCGATTGTGATACAACGCTGTGATGAAACCTCCGCCTTGCCTGTCCGCCTTCGCCCTTGGGCTGCTTCTCGTCGCGCCACTAGAGGCCGAGGACTATTCGTTCGGTCCCGA
>JAHEDC010000071.1:4160-17294 GCA_024641425.1 Verrucomicrobiales bacterium
CCGCGCTGTGGCTTATCGACGGCGACGACTTCGACCGATTTGTCGAGGAGGATGTCACTGCCGGCTACGCCGTGATGAAGGCGCTCGCGAAAAAGCTCTGCTATCGGCTTCGCTACGACGCCGAGCATATGCTCCAGCGCGAGGACACCCTCCGGGCGCATTTCCTTGATATGGATTATTGAGGGAACGGGCGGATCATGCCGGAGATCCGCTTCCCGAAGTTCGGTTTCGGCGGGCGTTGAACTGCGGGATACAGCAGCGAATCGTATTGGAGATACCTGGTGATTGTGATACAACGCTACGATGAAACCTCCGCCTTGCCTGTCCGCCTTCGCCCTTGGGCTGCTTCTCGTCGCGCCACTGGGAGCCGAGGACTACCCGCTCGGTCCCGATTCCCTGCCGAAGGACGGAGTCCCCAAGGGGACGGTGACAAAGCATGTCTGGAAGGACAGCCGGATCTATCCGGGAACGGTCCGCGACTACTGGATCTATGTTCCGGCGCAGTATGACGGGAAGACGCCCGCTGCCTTGATGGTTTTCCAGGATGGCGCCGGCTTTGTGAATCCGAACGGACACACGCGGGTGCCGATTGTTTTCGACAACCTGATCCACGCGGGCGAGATGCCGGTCACGGTGGGGGTTTTCGTCGATCCGGGGGTAATCCCGAATGCGAAAGGGCCGGGGGGAAGGAAGAACCGGAGCCTGGAATACGACGCCCTGGGTGGCGACTACGCGCGCTTTCTTCTGGAGGAAATTCTACCCGAGGTTGGAAAAACGGTCGCGGTAAGCGACGACCCGGCGATGCGAGCCATTTGCGGGAACAGCTCGGGAGGCATCTGCGCCTTCACCGTCGCTTGGGAGCGCCCGGATTCCTTTGGCAAGGTCGTGAGCCACATCGGGAGTTTCACCAATATTCGTGGTGGGCATGTCTATCCCTCCCTCATCCGCAAGACGGAGAAGAAGCCGTTGCGCGTCTTCCTTCAGGATGGCGAGAATGACCTCGATAACCTTCACGGGCATTGGCCCCTGGCCAACCGGCAAATGGCGGCGGCATTGGAATTCAAGGGCTACGACTCGAAGTTTGTCCTCGGAACAGGCGCGCACAGCGGACAGCATGGCGGGGCCATCTTCCCGGAAACACTCCGTTGGCTTTGGAGGAAGTGAGGGGCCGTGATCAGGAAACCCCGGTTATTTTTCATCCTATGAGGACGCCACTGATCGCTTTGTTACTTACCTCCGCCGCCTCTTCCGGGCGGGCCCAGGACATGCCTTTGTCCGATGTCCTGATCGAGGGCAAGGGCTGGGAAGTGGTTGCCGAAGGCTTTGGCTTCACCGACGGGGCCTGCACGGACGCGGACGGAAACTTCTACTTCGCCGATGTCGCCAAGGGCACATCGATCCAGCGCATCTCGCCGGCCGGAGAGATCTCGACTTTTGCCGAGGAGGCGGCTGGAATCAGCGGAATGGAGCTCGGGCCGGAAGGGCGAATCTACGCCTGCCAGATCCGGGCGGGTCGCGTGCTCGCGTTCTCGCCCGCTGGAAAGGTGACGGTGCTCGCCGAAAGAGTGCAACCGAACGACTTGGTGGTGACGCGGGAAGGCGGGGTCTATTTCACCGAGACGCCCACGCGGCAGGTCACTTACATTTCGCCGGAAGGAAACCTGCGGGTGGTCTCGACCGGACAGGTGGCAAAGCCAAACGGAATCACATTGTCGGCCGATCAGGGAACGCTCGCCGTTTCCGAACATGGCGGGAGGCATGTGTGGGCATTCCGGATCGAGGCGGATGGGAGTCTTTCCGCCGGCGCTCCCTATATGGAAATGCGTGCGCCGCTCGGCACGGACGTCGCGCAGGGCGATGGGATGACGACCGATGCGGCGGGACGCTTTTATGCGACGAGTGCCTTGGGATTGCAGATGTTCGACCCCACCGGGCGGATCTGCGGCGTCATCCTGAAGCCACAGGCGAAGCCGCTGGTCAGCGTTTGCTTTGCGGGCGAGGGCCTCCGTTGGATCTATGTCTGTTGCGGCGACAAGATCTACCGCCGGGAAACAAAATCTCCGGGACTGCTTTTCGCGCGGTGAAGGGAATCGAGATCCAGCGCGTGAGCGGGCAGGCAGTGCTGCCTTTTCTCGATGCGGTGGCCGATCTGAGGATCGCGGTGTTTCGGGAGTTTCCCTATCTTTATGACGGCGACCGGGAATACGAGCGTGCGTATCTGAAGGTCTACGCCAGATCGGCGAAAAGTGTCATCGTCCTCGCCCTTGAAGGGGAACGCGTCGTCGGGGCCTCGACCGGCTTGCCGATGAGCGAGAGCGACGCGGGATTCCGGAAACCCTTCGAGGACGCCGGATACCCGCTGCCTCAGATCTTCTACTTCGGTGAATCCGTGCTCTTGCCCGAATACCGCGGACGCGGGATCGGCAAGGCCTTCTTCGAGGGGCGCGAGGCCCACGCGCGAGCGCAAGGCTATCGGTGGACGACCTTTTGCGCTGTCGAACGTGCCGCGGACGATCCCCGGCGCCCGTTGGAATATCGTCCACTCGACGGCTTCTGGGCCGCGCGGGGCTATACCTTTCGGCCGGACTTGTTCGCCGCTTTCCCATGGAAGGAGATGGGAAAAGGGGAATGCGAGAATATATTGAGATTCTGGCTGCGCGATTGGAACGAATCGGTGTAGATTGGAATCCCGTATGGATTTCCTAACCGAGCATGTGACGGTGGGTGGCCGGGTGCGCATGTTTCTCCGGTGGGGGCTGGGCCTGTGGCTGATCGTCGCGGCCGCGCGAGCGCTTTTCGCCCTCGAGGAAGGCTCGATGCCGGGGATATTCGCGACCGCACTCTTTGCCTTTGCCAAGGGGATTCTCGGGATCATCCTGATTGCTCCGGAAGTGGCGAACTGGCTGGCCTCACCGCTGACCCGTGTCATCGACTCGATTTATCTCCCGGGAGGAAAGGAGGCACACCCGCCGCTGGATTACCGTCTCGCGGATTATTACCGCACGGCGGGCCAGCACGACGAGGCCCTGGCGCACTACCATGAGATTGTGAGCCATTACCCGCGCGAAGGCCGGGCTTTCGGTTGGCTTTATTACCTCACGGCCTATCGGCAGCGCGACATGAAGGCGGCGGGGAGGATCCTCCGCAAGGCCCGTCGCCGGCTGCTGGGCCGATCCGGGTGGGAGGAGTTCAAGAACGTTGTTCGCGCTGCCGTCGCGAGCGGGGGGCGGGGCGACGACGCTCCGAAATGAATCGGCCCCGGGCGATGGATTTCTCCAGCGACCCGGGGCCGAGTGATTTCTTCGGATTGCGGTGCGCTTACTGCTCGTCGGCGGCAGCGTCCTTCACGCTCTCGGCGGCCTCTTTGATCGCATCGTCGGCGTCTCCCGCAGCATCGCTTGCGGCATCCGCGGCGTCGTCCGCAGCGTCGCTTGCGGCATCCGCGGCGTCATCCGCGGCACCGCCGAGCGTTTCCTTGAGGTCTTCCACCTTGTCCGAGATCGCGGCACCCGCGTCCTTGGCAGCTTTCTCCGTGGCGTCGATGGCTTCCGAGGTCTTATCCTTGATGACTTCAACGCCTTCCTTCACCGCTTCGCCGGTTTTGGCGGCACCCTCCTTAATGGCTTCACCGGCCTTTTCCGCGCCGTCTTTCATCTTCTCCTTGGCGTCGTCAAGCATTTTCTTGGCATCGTCCTTCATGTCTTTGCCCGCTTCCTTGGCGGCGTCGGCTGCTTTTTCGGCTTCCTTCTGCATGTCCTCGGTCTTCTTCTTGTCGCAGGCGGTGCCCAGCGCGAGAATCGCGACGGACGCGAGGGTCGTAATGAGATATTTGATTGTTTTCATGTTTTTGGTTCTGGATTGCAATTTGCGGGGTAGGGGAGATTCCCTGCCTTTCTGATAGCATCCGTCGGCCGCGAACGCAAGGCAAAGCGGCCCGCGTTCAGGGGACAACCACGATTCGGTGGTTTTCGCTGTCGCCAATGTAGACGGCTCCGTCGTCGTCGACAAAGATGCCGTGCGGGCGGGCCAGACGATTGGGTTCGGAACCCTTATTACCGTCTCCGATCACGATTCCGAGGATGGGCGGCGACTGTGAAAGATCGATCATCCGCACCGAGTGGCTCTCGGTATCGGCGAGGTAGACATTCCCATCCGGCCCCACGGACAGGCCCTTCGGGCCCGAAAGCGTCGCCTCCGCGGCAGGTCCGCCGTTTCCCGTGAATCCCGCTTTTCCCGTTCCCGCGACATGATGGACGGTGCCCGCCCTGAGGTCGAAGCGGTAGACGGCATTGCCCTCGCGCAGGGCGAGCCAGAGGTTGCCTTCGCGGTCGATGTCGAGCGCGCGAGGACCGCTCAGCGGGAGGTTCTCGCTGATTTTCGCCCCGTCGGGAGTCGTGCCCTTTTTCCCGTTTCCGGCGAATGTGCGGATGCGTCCGGACTTCAGGTCGATGACGCGAATGCGGTGGTTGAGGATGTCGCAGACGAAGAGTTCGCGACCTTCGGGGCCGAACTGGAGGCTGTGCGGCTGGTTGAAATGCGCCTTGCTCGCGGGCCCGCCGTCGCCTCCGAACCCCGCCATTCCCCCGGTGCCGGCGACGAGCGAAAGGGTTCCGTCCTTCGCGTCGATGCGCCGGACGGTGTGGTTGAGCCGCTCGACGAGGTAGAGGTTCCCTTCCTTGTCGAAGCGGATCTCGTAGGGCTCGTTCAGATCGGCTTCGGTGGCCGGCCCGTTGTCGCCGGAGTAACCTGCCTTTCCCGTCCCCGCGATCGTCGAAATGGTGCCGTCCCGGGTGATGCGGCGGATGCGGTGGTTTCCGGTGTCGCAGAAATAGAGGGCGCCATCGGGTCCTCGGACGAGGCCGAAGGGATTGTTCATCGCGGCTTCCGCGGCCGGGCCGCCGTCGCCGGAGAACCCGGCCTTGCCTGTGCCGGCGAAGATCGGGGGCGCCTTTTCGGAGGCGAAGAGCGTAATGTGGAGGGCAAGGCAGGCGAAAAGGAGGAGCGCGGCTTTCATCGGGGAAAGTTGCGTGACGCCCGGCGTTTGGCAAACTACCTTAAAACGATGATCCGCACTTCCGTTGTTCTTGCCTTCATCACGGTGAGCGCCTTCTCCGCGCACGCTGTGGTCGACGAGCCGCTTCCCGACAAGATCGAGTTCAATCGCGACATCCGTCCGATCATGTCGAACACCTGCTTCGCCTGCCATGGGCCGGACGTGAAAAACAATCCGGTCGACCTGCGCCTCGACAGCTTTGCGGCCGCGACCGGGCCGATCGAGGACGGAAAGCCCGAACGGGCGCTGGTGCCGGGGAAGCCGGACGACTCGGAGGCGATCCGGCGGATCATCGCGTCCGATCCGGACGATCTTATGCCGCCGCCTGATTTCCGCTTCAAACTCAGTTCGCGGGACAAGGCGATGTTCCGCAAGTGGGTCGAGCAGGGTGCGGAATACCAGGAGCATTGGGCTTACCGGCCGCTCGGGAAACCGGAAGTGCCGATCCTCGTCGATGACGACGGGTTTGTCCGGAACCCGATCGACGCCTTCGTTCTCAGGCGGCTGCGCGCGGAAGGCTTGAGCCCTTCGCCGGAGGCCGATCCCCCGACCCTCGCCCGTCGGCTGAGCCTCGATCTCGTTGGATTGCCGCCGGACGAAAAGGGCGGCACCCATGAGGAACAGGTCGAGCGTTCCCTGGCTTCGCCGCACTATGGCGAACGGATGGCGGTGCCGTGGCTTGATGTTGTTCGTTTCGCCGACACGGTGGGCTACCACGGCGACCAGCAGCAGAATATTTTTCCCTACCGCGACTATGTCATCGATGCCTTCAACAAGAACAAGCCCTTCGACCAGTTCACCATCGAGCAGCTTGCCGGCGACCTTCTTCCGAATGCCACCGTCGAGCAGAAGGTCGCGACGGGATTCAACCGATTGAACATGATGACGCGTGAAGGCGGCGCGCAGCCCAAGGAATACCTTGTCAAATACGATGGCGACCGGGTGCGGGCTGTCTCCACCACTTGGATGGGATCGACGATGACATGTTCGGAGTGTCACGATCACAAGTTCGACCCGTTCAAGGCGCGGGATTTCTATCGGATGGCCGCGTTCTTCGCCGACATTCGGCAGTGGGGTGTCTATGCCGACTATGGTTACACGCCAGAACCGGAATTGAGGGGCGTCAACAACGACTCGCCCTTTCCTCCCGAGATCGAGGTGGAGAGTCCGTACCTTGTCGAGCGCATCGGGAAGTTGGAGCAACGCATGGAGGCTTTGGCCACCGGTTTGCCAGGAGCAGGTTATGATGCCTGGCGCTCCGCGATGGAACATCGGCTTGAAACCCGTGCCGACGGCTGGAGCGTGGCCGCAAGGGCGAAAGTGACGGCTGCGAAGGGATCGATGCTACATCCCGGCGAGAACGGAAGCTGGGTCGTCGAGGGAAAGAAGACCGCGGGCGAAAAGATCTTGTTCACCTTTGATGCGGAGCCCGGGCAACTCGCCACCCTTCGGATCGAGGCGTTGCCGAGTGCCGATCATGGCGGGAGGGTGTTCCGTGAGGGAGCGGGCGCATTTTCGATCAAGGTGAGGGCGACCCTCGGCGGTGGTGCGGGAAAGAAGGCGCGCGCTCTCGATTTCCGTTTCGGCGAGGCGAATCTGCGCCAGGCGCGGTATTCCCAGGGAACCGAGCTCCTGAACGTGGCCGGAAACTGGATGTCGCGTCCCGGGCGCGAGACCGAGCCGCACACGGCGATTTATTTTCTCAAGGAACCGGTGGCGTGCGCGGACGGCGAGACGTTGACCGTCGAGATCGAATCGGCCGAAGCCGGATGCCTGCGCGTCTCGACGAGCCCGTTCGGTGCTTCAAAGGCGGGATTGGCGAGGCGGGACCATGTGCTTTCCACGGCGGCGGGAGAAGCGATCTTCGACCAGTTGGTCGCGCTTCAGGACGAGATCCGTGACTGCCGAGGGGGGAAGACCTTCTCCATGGTCACCGAAGCCCGTCCGGAGGCCCGCGAAATCCGAGTCCTCACGCGTGGGGACTGGCAGGACACGAGTGGCGAGGTCGTCGCGCCCGGTGTGCCCGCGTTTCTCCCCCAGATTTCGAATCCCGGGAATCGCCGCCTGAACCGTCTCGATCTCGCCCGCTGGCTCGTTGCTCCGGAGAATCCGCTCACGGCTCGCGTTTTTGTGAATCGGCTTTGGAAACTCTACTTCGGCACCGGAATCTCCGGGGTGCTCGACGATCTCGGCTCACAGGGCGAATGGCCGGTGCATCCTGAGTTGCTCGACTGGCTTGCCGCCGAGTTCCGCGAGAGCGGGTGGGATGTGAAGCACATGGTGCGCCTCATTGTGACTTCCTCGACCTACCGCCAAAGCTCGGCCGTGACTCCCGCCCTTCTCGAGCGCGATCCGAAGAACCGGCTCCTCGCCCGGCAGTCGCCGCGTCGGCTGGAGGCCGAATTCATTCGCGACAACGCCCTCGCGATCAGCGGGCTGGTTGATCCCTCCGTTGGCGGTCCGAGCGGCCATCCCTACCAGCCCTCCGGCTATTACGTGAACCTCAATTTCCCCGAACGTGACTATCCGGTCGCGACCGACGACCGCCAGTACCGGAGGGGTGTCTACACCCATCGTCAGCGCACCTTCCTCCATCCAATGCTGGCCAATTTCGACGCGCCCTCGCGTGAGGAATGCACCGCCGAACGGACCGTCTCGAACACCCCGCAACAGGCCCTGACCCTCCTCAACGATCCCACCTTTGTCGAGGCCGCCCGCGTCCTCGCGGAAAAAGTGGCTGACGATGGCGCGGCCGATGTGCCGACCACGCTTGATCGCTTCGCGAAGCGTGTCCTTGGGCGTCCGCTTCGGCACGAGGAATTGGCTTCCCTAACGGAATTCCACGCCCGCCAGTTGGAATACTACCACTCGACCCCGGAGGACGCGGCGAAACTTCTCTCGGTGGGCCTTCATGCTCCCGGCAGCCCGAACCTCGCCGCCTGGGTGTCCGTCGCCCGCGTCTTCTTGAACCTTCACGAAACAATCACCCGTTACTAAGGGCAGCGAGAAACGAGAAGCTGGCGTGACGACGTGAGATCCCCTCCATGACCGAAAACTCAAAACGGAACACCGAAAGCTTCGGCCTAAAGCGCCGGACGTTTTTGAAGCAATCCAGCGTGGGTGCGCTCGCCCTGGCCTCGCTCACCGAGGCTTCGCAGGCGCGCTGGCGGGGTGTCATGGACGGCGTGCTTTCGCAGGCGCCGAAGGCGAAGCGAGTCATCCATCTCTGCATGGCGGGCGGACCGTCACACTTGGAAACCTTCGATCATAAGCCGAAACTGCGCGAACTCGACGGGAAACCTTTTCCCGATTCCTTCACGAAGGGCCAGCAGCTCGCGCAGTTGCAGAACGCGGTGCTCAAAGCCCGCGGACCCTTCTGTCGCTTTGCGCGTCACGGGAAATCGGGCCAGGAAATCTCCGATCTTTTCCCCCATATCGCTACCATCGCCGACGAGATCTGCATCGTCCGTTCGCTGCACACCGAGCAGATCAACCACGATCCCGCCCACGCGTTCATGAACGCGGGATCGATCATCAAGGGGCGTCCGAGCATGGGCTCATGGCTGCTCTATGGCCTCGGCGCCGAGACGGAGGAACTGCCGGGATACGTCGTCATGGTTTCCCACAGCGGTCGCAACGGACAGCCGGTTTCCGCCCGCCAATGGTCGAGCGGATTCCTTCCAAGCAAATTCCAGGGCATTCAGTTCCAATCGCGCGGCGACGCGGTGCATTACGTGGGAAATCCCGAGGGCGTCTGCCAGAGCGTGCAGCGCGATGTCGTCGATGAAGTGCGACGCATGAACGGACTGCTCGCCGAAGAGAAGCTCGATCCCGAGATCGCGACCCGCATCGCGCAGTACGAGATGGCCTTCCGCATGCAGGCCTCCGTCCCGGAACTGACGGACATGACGTCCGAGCCGCAGTCGGTGCTTGACGACTACGGGGTGGAAAAACCCGGCGACGGCACCTTTGCCTCGAACTGTCTGCTGGCCCGTCGCATGGCCGAGCGCGGCGTTCGTTTCATCCAGCTCTACCATCGCGGGTGGGACCACCACGGCGAGATCGAGAAATTCATGCCCATCTCAGCGGGCTCCACCGACCGGGCCTCGGCCGCGCTGGTGAAGGATCTCAAGCAGCGCGGAATGCTCGACGACACACTGGTCATCTGGGGCGGCGAGTTCGGGCGCACTCCGATGGGACAAGGGAGCGGCCGCGACCACCATATCAACGCCTTCTCGATCTGGATGGCCGGGGGCGGCGTCAAGGGAGGTCTCACCTGGGGTAGCACCGACGAACTCGGATACAAGTTCCTCGCCGACGGCGAGGAAATGCACGTCCACGACCTCCACGCCACGATGCTTCATCTGTTCGGCATTGACCACAAGAAGCTTACCTACCGTTATCAGGGTCGCGATTTTCGCCTCACTGATGTCCATGGGAATATCGTTCGGGGAATCGTGACCTGAGCGGCGATTCGTTCGTGGCTTCTACCGCATTCCCGGGAGGAGGCTCCTTGCTCCGGCGTGAACGGGCGTGGCCCGCAGCCTAAAGCCATTCTAGGCGCGTTTCGGGGAAGCGATTCCCAACGTATCGAGCACTGCCCCGGCAGCCTCGTCGGGTTCAATGGCTTTCATGCAGCGGAAGTCGAGCGGGCACTCGCGCAGGAAGCATGGACTGCACTCGACATGGTGGCGGAGAACCGTGTGCTGCGAGCCGATGGGGCCGGTCCAGCGCGGCTCAGTGGAGCCGAAAACCGAGATGGTCGGGATGCCGAGGAAGGCCGCCAGATGCATCGTGCCGGTGTCGTTGGTGAGAAGGGCTTCACAGGTGCGCAACTCGTTGATGAGTTCCCGGAGGGTCGTTTTGCCCGCGAGATTCCGGCAATCCCCGCCGAGCGCCTCCGAGAATTCCTCGCCAAGAGCGCTTTCCTTGGGCGCGCCGACGACGACCCATTCGACCTGACCGCGCGTCGATTCGGAGACCTTCCTCGCCGTCTCGACGAACCTCTCGAGGGGCCAGCGTTTGGCGGGACCGTATTCGGCGCCGGGACAGAGCGCGATCCGTGTCCGCGGCCCCGCGCCTCCAAGCGGACGGGCCCAGGGCGCGGCGAAAATCTCGCGGTCGACGACGTTGCCTCCCAGGGTGCTTGCGAGATGAAGGTAGTGCTCGACGTGGTGCCGGGGCGGGGCAGGCGAGGGAAGATCGGGAATGATCTGGTGCAGAAGGCGGCGGCGCCATTTTCCAGCGTACCCGACAACCCGCGGAATGCCGGAACGCCACATTTCCAGCGCGGACCGGGGGGAATTCGGAAGCAGGACGGCGACATCGAAAGGACCCGCCTGGCGCACGAGCTTCGAAACCTTGAGGACGGAGCAGCGGTTCGGTTTCACGAGGACCGAATCGACCTCGGGTACGACGCGCCAGATATCCGCCAGTTTCTGCGGCGCGAGGATGACCACACGTGCGTCGGGCCGTCCGCGCTTGAGCGCCCGGACGGCGGGAATCGCCATGCAGGCGTCGCCCAGCCAGTTGGGCGAGCGCACGAGCATACGGAAGGGTTTCAAATCTTCGGTGACCATCGAATGGGGCAGCACCATGCCACGTTTCGAGCGATTGAGCAAAAAGGCGGGCGAGGGGGTTTTCCAGCGGTTATGCACCCAGAACCAGTCGGCGGGCGAATGCCGGATAAGGTCTTCGATATGCAGGTTCATCTCGGCCGTCATCCTCTCGATCTCGGTTCCGCTCCCTTCCTTGGGTTCCGGCAGCGGGGCTCCGATGATGAGCCTCCATCGCGCGGGTCCTATCGTCTCAAGTCCCAGCGGGATCATAGCCGCGCCGGTGCGAAGGGCGAGGAGGGCCGCCAGGTTCGTCGTCGAGGCCAGGCGTCCGAAAAAGGGACACCACACGCCCTTGTCCCCGGCATGCTGGTCGACGAGCACACCGAGTCCCCCGCCGGCGCGCAGGGCGCCGAGGGGCCCGAAGAATCCCTGGTCCCGATTGAGCAAGGTGGTGCCGGTGCTCTGTCGGCGCTGCCGGACATGGGCGTCGAGATACGGATTCGAGAGCGGCTGGTAAAGCGAGTGCCGCTTGATCCCCGGAGAGAATTCACTGGTCTGCGCGAGGATTTCCCAGGCCCCCAAATGGGGAATGAGATAGACGATTCCCTTCCCGCGCTCCACCTCACGGGCAATGTGCCGTCGACCTTCGATTTCGAGGCGGGCGTTGACTTCCTCGACCGGCATGAGCCCCAGCTTGACACTGCTGAAGAGGTTTCCGCCGAGGGTGAGAAAATGTTCCCGCGAGAGGCGGCGGATTTCCGTTTCTGACATTTCGGTCGCGAACGCGATACGGAGGTTCCGCCGGGCGAGTTCCCGGTAACCGGGCATCAGGAAATAAAGCAGCCGTCCCACCTGGCGCCCGAGCGCGAAACAGAAACCGATCGAAAGCCGCCCCACGACCAGCTCGAAGCCCCGATAGGCCACAAAGGCGACGTACTGCCCGCGGGTGCCCCTCACCGGCATTCGGGCGGATGCCCTGCTTTTCGTATCGTCGTCGGCCATCGGGAATGCGGACTAGCGCGGGGCGGCGGGGGCAATGCGCCGAATCTCGCGGAAGGGATGGACATCGAGAAGGTTGGAGGCGAGACCCTCGATTTCGTCGGGGCGGTAGAACTGGACGCCGACATAGTGGTAGAGCGGGATGATCGGCGTCCCGTCGACGATGAGCCGTTTCTCTGCCTCCCGGAATTCCGCGTAACGCCTCCCGGGATCGCGTTCTCCCGCCGCTCGCGCGATCGCGGCGTCGTACCTCGGATCGCCCCAGCCCGTGCGGTTCTGCCCGCCATCGGTCACGAACATGTCGAGGAACGTGTTCGGGTCATTGTAATCGCCGATCCAACTGGAACGGCAGATCTCGTAGTCGAGCGACTGCATGGACGCGATATAGGATTTCCATTCCTGTTTCCGCAGCGCGACGAGGACGCCCAGATTCTTCTTCCACATGCTCTGCAACTCGACGGCGATATTCTTGTCGAGCGGCTTGGTATTGTAGAGATAGCTCACGGAGGGAAAGCCCCGCCCCTCGGGGAAGCCCGCTTCGGCGAGAAAAGCGCGCGCCTTCCGTGGATCGTATTCCATCTCGGAAAGCTCGGGTGGCTCGTAGGCTTCGCCCGTACCGGTGCCCGGTGGAACGAAGGCCGCCGCCGGGTTCTCGCCCACCCGCGTGATATTCTCCACGATGCGCCGTTTGTCGACGGCAAGGGCGAAGGCCCGCCGCACCCTTGGATCGTCAAAGGGCGCGCGGGTCACATTGAAGCGCACGAAATACGCGCCGAGGAATCTGCCGGAGTGAAAATACGGTTGTTTCCGCAACGCATCCTCAAAGCCTGTCGGCACCATCGCCTTGTCGAGAATGACGTCAGCCTGGCCGGCGACGAAGAAATTGAGCGCTGTGTTCGCGTCGGCGATCGGCAGGATGTCGATGGTCGCAAGGGAAACGTTCGCGACGTCCCAGTAATGGGGATTCCGCACGAGCCGAATGCGGTGGTTCAATCTCCAACTCGCCATCGTGTAGGCGCCGTTGCAGACAATGTTTTCCGGTCGAAGCCAGCGATCGCCCGTCGCGCGAATCGTCCCGATCGGAACCGGCGCGAGCGTGACGGTCGCACAGAGTCCCGCGAAAAAGGGTGTCGGTTGAACCAGCGTGACCTCCAACAGGCTGTCATCGATCGCCCGCACGCCCACCGAGCCGAAATCGTTCGTTTTCCCCTCGTTGTATGCTTGCGCTCCCACGATGTAATACAATTGGTAGGCGTAGCCGGAGGCGGTGAGCGGATTCAGCGTTCGCTCCCACGACTCCACAAAGTCGCGGGCCCGCATCGGCGAGCCATCGCTCCAGCGGGCCTCGGCCCTCAGGGCGAAACTCCAGGTAAGGCCGTCTCCGCTTTCGGTCCAGGATTCCGCCACCCCCGGAACGACCGCGCCGTCCTTGTCGAAACGCGTGAGTCCCTCGAAAAGGGATTCCGCCACCCGCATTCCGATCTGGGTGGACACGATGGCGGGATCGAGCGAGTCAGGCTCGCC
>JAHEDC010000505.1 GCA_024641425.1 Verrucomicrobiales bacterium
TCGAGGTAGGCGTTGTTGAAGACGGTATTGACAAGATCCTGCATGTGACCCCAATAAGCGCGCTCGTTGGCCGGGTCGGTCACGAGTTTCCCAAGGTCGCCGGGGGTGGCCGTACTCCCCGACGAGCCACCCCAGTAGTCGAGATCCCAGGGGAAAAAGAGCATTTTCCCATCGGAGGGCCGTTGGTAGAAGTAGGCGTTGTGCTCGCCGCCCACCGCGTAGCCATCGATAACCCCGAAAAGATTCTGGATGGCGAAGGAACGCAGCCACTGGTCGACATCGAGGAGGGCCTTCGTCTGCTGGTGAAAGGTCGCGCCGGCGGAGAGGCCGACTGCCTTGGCGGCGGTGATCATGCCGGCGTAGTCGTCGGCTTCCTCGCGGTTCCGGTTCAGGTAGTGCCAGCGGTAGGCCTCCTTGTCGTCGCCGAGATCCTTGACCTTGACGCGCCCCACATTGCCGACCGCCTGGGTGAGCTTCAAATCCTCGGGCCCTCCGCCCTGGGTCGCCGAGAGCGGGTAAATAAGTTCGTATTTGAAAAGGCCGCCGTCAGAACCGTTGGCGTAGGAATTGTCGAGCCAGGGGCCGTCGAACTGGCTCTTGCCCATGATGGCGGAGCCGGTGTGGACGGTGCGCGGGGCGATGACGCGGATGAGGTCGGCCTGGACGCCGGGAATGCCCCCCGCGCGGGCGATGGCATGTTTGACGATCATCTCCCGCTGGCTGTAAACGACGCCGCCGGAGCGGTCGATGGCGACCGATTTGTGCGCGCCGAGGAAAGGCCGATCGGAGCCGAAATTGACATCGAAGCCAATGCGGGCGTCGCCCTGCGCGGTGGGGACGCGCGTGTGCTCGCTGCCGCGCAGGCGGATGGCCGCATCGTAGTAGATCTCGCTCTCATTGTAGATCAGGGTGCATCCGAGGCGGTCGTTACTCATCATGTCGGTGACGAGATGGAGGATGTCGGTATCGGCGGCGGTCATGACGATGCGGAAGTTGTTGGCCCGCTTCCCGCCGCCGTAGTCGAGAATGGCCTGGTTATCCTGCCACGGAATGAGGGCGCGGGAATTCGCTCCGGCCGCAGGGAAAAAGGAAATGGTCCCTGGCGTATCGGTGGCGCGGACGTAGAATTGCACTTTGGCATTGAGGGCTTGTCCGGGAATCGTGCCGCTCCAGCGCCCGGTGCCGTCGCCGAGCGCGCTCATGGAGGTGGAGGTGAAGGCCGCGCCATTGAGCGCGTAGAAAAGGGTGAGGGCCGCGACGCCGTCGGGATCGGTCGGGATGACGGTGACGGTGGCCGGTTGGTTGACGGCGGGGACGGCGGGAGAATGGGTGAGTCCGGTGTAGGTGGGCCCGGTATTCGGGGTCGCGCTGGAATTGGCCGCGCCGGGCGTGCCGTAGAGATTCCCGATCGGGAGAACGTGGGTGCGGGCAAGGCGGTCGAGGTAGAGGCGGGTGTTGAGGAGGTTCGAGCCTCCCATCGAGCGCGCACGGAAGGAAATCTGGTAATCCTTCGCGGCGTCGGTGGTGACATAGGTGCCGGCGTTGCGGAAGGTGGTCTCGGCATGATTGCTCATGTGCTCGGTGGCCCCGGAGGCGCGGATGCGGAGGACTTTGTTGCCCGCGCTGTCGGGATCGTCGATGACGTCGCCGTATTTGTGCGTGCCGAGCAGCCGCCACTTGTCGGTGTTGTTCCCGGAGAAATTCCCGTTCTGGATAAGTTGGCGGGCGGTGCCGCCCGGATCCTCGATGACGCTGATGTCGTCGAGGAGCACGGTGCCGGCGTCGTGGAGGCCGCAGATGAACTCGTTGTAGAAGGTGGGATCGGCCTCGCCGTTCACGGGCTTGCCGCGATAGGAGTAGGTCTGCCAGGTGCCGCGATTCGAGAGGTCGCTCGGAGCCCAGGATTCAGGGAGGTTGTTGTCGGCGCGGGGATCGCGAAGTTCGAGGCTCGCTCCTCCGGCATCGGCGCTTTCGGGCCAGCGACCGCCGTCGAAGTAATGGACCTCGTCGGCGATGTTCCCCGCCGCGTCGCGAAGGCGAAGGCGTTCCCCCGATCGGGACAACGAACCCGAAAAGGCACCCGCGACGGTAACGGCGGGATACTTCGCCATGAACGAGGCGGGGTCGGAGGCGACGACGACATACGCGCCGGGTGCGAGCGACATTCCGGACGGAAAGGTGAAGCCGATGCCGTCCGAGAAGGTCCAACCATCAAGGGAAACCGGGGAAACGCCCCGATTGTAAAGCTCGACCCACTGCTCGGGGTTGCTCCGGTAGGGAAGGGCCGGAACGGGAGGCGTGACCACGGTGCGCCCTGTGACCTTCGCCCCCATGACGACATCACTGCTTCCGGAGGTCTGCTGGTGCACCTCGACCGAGAGCCGGTTCGCGCCGGCCACGAAGAGACTCCGCGGGATCGTGACGGGACCGACGATGACGGCGTCGTTTCCCCGCGTGGCGAGAGTCGAGGAATCGACGCTTCCGGCGGGCAGGGCGTAGCGTTCGAACTCGATCCCGTTCAGGTAGAAGATGGCCCCGTCGTCGATGTAATGTTCGAGGAAGAACTCCTCGGTCGCCGCCAGTTGCGGCGCGGTCAGCGTGATCTCGGTCTCAAAATAATAGGTGATGACCCGCGGATTCACGAGGATGGGATTCACCAGCATGGTGCCGATGGGGATCGAGGTCGGATTCTCGAAGGCGTGAATTCCCGGGCCGGAAAACCACGGATGCACGGTCGCGGCCCAGCCGGAGGGCAGGCTGACTCCCGATTCGTCGAATCGCCAGGTGGCATCGTAGGGGAGAAAGGTCGTGGTAGCATAGGTGCCCGGGATGGCGGGCGTGCCGGGAATGCCGGGCGCGTTGTAGAGGATCTCGTTGATGACGATGTCCTGCTGGAATGTAAAGGCGTTCGCCGATCCGAAGGTCGGAGCGGAGGGATACGCCCACTCCGACGGGGAAAGCCCGCGAAGCCGGTTGGTGACCTTCCGGCTGTCGAGAAGCTGGCCGCCGCTGGCATTGAAGAGGAAAAGGGTATCGCCATTGACGGGAGTGAAGCCCAGCGTCGCGTCCTCGATGACGAAGAAATCGCCGGGGTTCATTACCTGCGCGGGAAGGACGTAGCTGCCCCCGGCGGCGCGCGAAAGGGTGTGGCCGAGGAGATTGACCGCGCTGGTGCCGACATTCGCGATCTCGATCCGAAAGGGCGTGGTTCCGGCCCCAGCGATTTCGTTGAAAACAAGCGAGGGATCGGCGGGAGGCGCGGGAAAGTTCTGGGCCTTGGGCGTGCCGCCCACCAAGGCGCTGGTGGTCCAGTTACCGGGTTCGGAGTCGGCGGATTCCTCGACGATCTTCGCCAGCGTCGCCCCCGATCCGTCCGGCCCCGTTGGCCACGATCCGCCGTCTCCGTAGGAAACCTCGTCCATGATCCGGCCGTCGATGTTCTCCAAGCGGAAAGATTCGCCTCCGTTGTCGAGCTTCCCGGTGAAGGGCCCGAAGGCACCCAGTCCGGACAGGGCGGGATCACTGGGATTCGCGGCCAAGAGAAGGTAACCGTGACCGGGAACGACAGTGCCGATGGCGAAATCGAAGTCCACGCCGCCCCGGAGTTTCCAGCCGGAGATATCGACATCAACTCCGTGAAGGTTGTGGAACTCGATCCACTCGGTCTGCGTCAGCTCGTTCGCGGGGTGGTAGTGGATTTCGTTGACGACGAGAACCGAATCGGCGGAGGCGTGAAGGTGGGGAATCGGAAGCGCGAGACCGCAGAAGGCGGCGAACAGCAGGGTGGGGAG
Source organism: Verrucomicrobiales bacterium (assembly GCA_024641425.1). Lineage (GTDB taxonomy): Bacteria > Verrucomicrobiota > Verrucomicrobiia > Verrucomicrobiales > DEV007 > JAHEDC01. The sequence continues at coordinate 3,792 of JAHEDC010000505.1, forward strand.
TTTCATAAGGAGAACAGCGATCCACTATGGTGTAATCGCGATTCCAATGATAGGCGTTTCACGCGGGCGATGCGGAAATTGTCGTGGCAAAAACCGGGCAGTCCACCGTCCCTCCGATGGGGCCCGCGATCGGCTGAATACGGCGGCCTCAGGCGAGGATATCCCGGACGACGCGGGTTTCCTCGACGCCGGTCAGTTTCTGGTCGAGGCCGAGGAAGGGGAAGGTGAGGCGGTTGTGGTCGATGCCGAGCTGGTGGAGGATGGTGGCGTTGAAGTCGCGGACGTGGACGGGATCCTGGACGATGTTGTAGCTGAAGTCGTCGGTCTCCCCGAAGCTGATGCCGCCCTTGACGCCGCCGCCGGCCATCCAGGTGGTGAAGCAGCGGGGATGGTGGTCGCGCCCGTACTCGGTGCGGGTCAGTTTTCCCTGGCAGTAGGTCGTGCGCCCGAACTCGCCGGCGAAGACGACGAGGGTGTCGTCGAGGAGACCGCGCTGCTTGAGATCGCGAATGAGCCCGGCGCAGGGCTGGTCGACGTCGTAGCATTGGCCGCGGACTTTTCCGGGTAAGCCGACGTGGTGGTCCCAGCCGCGGTGGAAGAGCTGGATGAAGCGGACGTCGCGCTCGGCCATGCGGCGGGCGAGCAGGCAGTTGCGGGCGAAGGAGCCGGACTTTTTGACCTCGGGGCCGTAGAGGTCGAGGATGTGTTCGGGTTCGCCGGAGAGGTCGGTGAGCTCGGGGACG
>JAHEDC010000072.1 GCA_024641425.1 Verrucomicrobiales bacterium
AGGCGGACTTGTAAAACCCCCCCGCTCCGGCGATGGCACCGGTGACGGTCGTTCCGGCAGAGAGCGGCTTCAATCCTGGTTCGGTGACAGCGCCGAAAACGTAGTATTCGGTCGCGAGCTTCGATGCGACATAAATATAGTCATCGGGTTCGATCTGGACGTTCTGCGTGAGATCCCCTTTCAGATAAAGGCGCTCGAAATCAACCTTCAACTTCGTGCCGTGGCGGACAATGAAGGAGCGTCGAAAATCGGCAAGCTCCATCGCGGAGTCGTCCGAAACACCGATGGCGATGCCTTTGCTCCGGGCGATGGCCTCGATCAGCGACAGCGGACGGTCCATGGGAAACGTCCCGTTTTCATGCACCTGCCCCATGATCGTGTATTTCTTGCTGCCGACTTTCGCAGGGGTGATGATGAGGCCCGGGCCTTTCATGTTTCCTTGCCCCTTGTAGTAGGCGCTGAGGATGCTTTCCATTTCATCCCGAAGCTCGCCGATCGTTTTGCCGAGAACGGAGACTCTCTTGGCCTGAAGATAGCTGACGGTTCCATCGGGGGCGACGGGCACCTGTTGAGCGACCAGTGAGGGTTTGCCACTTAGTCCGAAATTCAGAACATCGCCCGCGCCGAGTTCGTAGCGCGAGAGCCACGACTGAGGCTTCTTGGTCGCGCTTCCGGCAGGTGTGATGCGCGTGGCTCGCGGCGGGTCTGCCCGTTTGGCCTCGCCGAGCACCTCCCTGAGAACGGACTCGGTGGCGGAGCCGTCAACGAGAGACGGCTCTGGTTCCCCGAAGGCAGGCAGGGTGAAGGCGGCGAGAAGTAGCGCGATCCAGAGGAGATGACTGAGGGCGTGGTGGCGCATGATCGTTTCAGATTGCGGGCTGGGAGGAGGGGGGTTTCCGGTTCTGTCGCATGTCGATGAACCAGTCTTCGACGCTCCCGAGAAATCGAGTGCCGAGTTTTGGTCTGTCGCGGTCGATGAGGATGGTGCCGTTGGCGGGACCAAGAACCTCCCGGTAGTTGAGGGCCTGTGCCTCGACCTGCTCCAGAAGCGCGTCGCGTGTGGAGGTGAGGAAATAATGGCGGTCAAAAAGATCGTTGAAGGTGGTAAGCCATGAGCTATCGGAACAGTCCCAGCGAACAAGGAGGATGTGCCTATCGGGCATTCCGGCCAGCATTCGCCGGAAGGAATCGGGTGTGTGGCCGACGTTGCCGAGCGTGCTCACCTGCGCGGGCATCCGGGGGTCGTAGCTCGGGAGAGAGTGACCTCCATGGAGCGGATGGAGCGGAGCCTCACTGAAATCCATGAAGACGACGCGGTGATCGTCGGCGCCGACGATGTCGAAAAGATCACTCCAGAATTTCTCCTCCGCGCGGATCTCGCCGAGGACCGCGAAAAGGAATCGACGACCTTCGGGAGCGAAGCGTGCGATATTACGCATCCAGAATCCTCGGAGGCTCCCACCGTTCTGCCCGGTTACGGCATCGTAGCGCAGAACGGGCGAGGTGCCGGTGGCAATGGCGGCCTGCACGGGGGTGCGTACGGTGCGGTGGAAGAATTCGATCGCGAGGGTGAAGGCAACGGCGGCGAAGGCACCCAGGAAGAGCCCCGCGATTCCGAGCACCGAGGCCTTGAAAGTGCGTGACTTATGCTCGACGTCCGTCGCGCTGATGTTCTGGAAAATCTTGAGGACACCCGGGGCACTTTCGGCATGGAATCGGGTTTCACCAAGGCGATTCTCGAGCTGGGCTGCGGTCCGCTGAAGTTCCTCCAGGTTCTGTTTCAGGTTGGTGACAGTCAGCATCTTCTCCGGAAGGGATTCGATTTCCTTCTCTTTCGCAACAATCTGCGATGCGTATCCGTCGATAAGATCCTGCTGGTACTTCCGTTCTTCTTCCAGGCGGAGAATCGTGGTCGTCAATGCGCCGTCATTGCTGCCGCGAGGGATTGTGGGGCGTTCCGCGTTTCCGCCACCAATGCCTTGGAGCTCCAGTGTGGCGAGCTGGTTTTTCATTTCCTGAATTTCCGCGACGGCCCGCATCACCGCTGGGTTCAGTTCCTTGGCGCTTTCTCGGAGAGTATCGAGTTCTTCCTGCTTCTTCGCGATGAGTTGCCTCAAGTATCCAGGGCCTTCCAATTCGCGAGTGGCGTTCTGAATGAGTGCCGATTTCGAATTCAGGGAGATTTTCGCTTCCTGTGCCCTTTGCTTGAGTTGTTCGAGGGCGGCGTAGAGCGAGGCTCCCTGTTCCTTTTCGCTGAAGAACGAGTTTTCTTCCGCAAAGGCCAGCAACTCCGCATTCACTTTTTCGATCTGCGCTTTCTTGATCGTCAGCTGCTTCGCCAGCAGCTCGCTCTGGTCGAGCGCCTCACGCTTCCGGATGCCTGCCGTGTGGGCGATCAATGAATTCGCGTAGGCATAGGCGAGGGCGTAGGCTTCGTCCCTTCCCGCCTTACTCCGGGCCTTGAGTGAGAACAACCCTCCCGTTCCCACGGGTTCAAGGATGATGCTGTCTTTCACACCCTCTCTGGAGGGATTTCCGCCGAGGGTCGTCGAGGCAAGTTCGAAAACTTCCTTCGCGTAACCTGCAACCATGATGGCCTCGTCATCCAGCGGTCGCGGTGCATAGGGTTTCGTGAAATCGGGCTCCGCAGCTTCGGAGGCTGAGCGCTTGATGAGTTCCAATTTGGCGGTGTAGGTATCACCCAGGACGAAAAACCCGAAAGCCGCCGCCACGATCGTCGCAGCGAGGCTTAAGAACGCGATTTCCTTCCATCGTTCCAGCACCGCGAGCAAGAGTCGGAAGGGATCGAAAGGAATCGGGAATTCGAAACGCTGGCGTGGTTCCTTGTCCATCAGCATTCAAAAACGCGGATTATTTCAGATTTGAGTTTCATCGTCGGAATCGTCTTCCAGTTTTATAAAATACCATTGCATATCGTGAGTTCAAATAATATGGTAAATATAATTTTTGTTGAATAATTAGCCGTAGCGTTGCCACCAGAAGGTGTAGAGAGGTTCCCAGGCAGCCGTGCCCGTTTCACTGGCGTTCTTTCCTGAGAAAGGGGATCCTCGAGAAAGAAATTGGCCCGGCGATGGGAGCGATGATCGAGGTGTTTCGTCGGTAAGGAGGCAAAAGAGAGAGCGAAAGAGGGCCGCGCGCGGGTAGTCCCGGACTGGAGAGAGCCAGCGGCGGTATTTGAGGAAATCACGCACGGCAAAGAGCGGAGTCTTCCAGCGGGGAACTTCGGGGCTACGGGGATCACAGCCTTCCACATAAGCGGCGGGAGTCTCGAAGCGTGTTCCCAATCGAATGGATTCCGAATGGAGAAAGAGCGTGGCCCATAGCCGGGCGAGGGAGCGGTTTTCCTCGCGAAGTTTCGCCCAGTCTGCCTTTCCTCGACTCGGGGAAAGCTTGAATCGTACCCCTTCCGAATAGAGATCCGCGAGGTCGATTCCCAGCGTCTTGTCCGGGCGGTGAGCTTGGAATCGCCGGAATCGTTCGAGGGCGGAGCCAACATACTGTCCTTCCAGCGCGAGGAGGGCATCGCCGGTTGCCAGTTTCAACTTCGAGTGATTCCGTAAAATGAAGTCCGGGTCTTCCCTGCGTCCGATGTGGCAGGAGGCGAAGAACAGTCCTGTTCCGCGGTTCCACAGGAGGCGCGAGACTTCGAGGGCGGGGATGCGGGACTGGTCGACTTCCGGGAAACGTGACCGAAGATAATCGGCGGCACCGTAGACCACGTGGTGACCGGCGATAAGATCGGAGAACATCATCGACTCCGAGGGGTCTCCCAAATCCGACGGTGCGAGGCACTTGATATCGACGTCGATCCCCAGGATATCGCGTCCCGCAGTCTCCATGTCATTGACCGCAGCCGCGATTCCGGAAGCGTTCGGATGCGAGGTGAAGAGAAAATAGTCAAGATCGTTATAAAGGGAGACCTCGGGATTGCCATCCTCGCCGCGCAATAGGCTTCCTTCGCCTCGCCCGTAACCCCCTCCAAGAATAAGCGCGTCAACCTTCTCCGTCACTCCGGGTCGCTGTCTCAAAAGGGCGCGCATGTGCTCGAAGTGCCGCTCGAGTAGCTCTTCAAGCTTTGGATTTTCTTCCAAGAAATAGGCCGGTTTCATACGATGCGAGGTCGGGCACGGGCCGGATACCGTGGAGAAGACGCGATCTGGATATAATAACCGTATTTTCTAAATTTTCATGCAAATTTTTGGTTTCCTTATAAATTATAGAGATTATGGTATTAGCTATAAAACTCATTCCGGGAGGCTGTTCGATATCACCCGTTGGAGGACGCGTCCCTAACGCGTCCAGTCCGTGCGAATGGCGCCTCCGTGCAGGGAAGAGTTGAATCTGATGTCTCGAAAGGAACTGGATCTCTTTATATTTGTCGATGCGCTAGGCTGGAAACAGGCAAGCGCGAGGAACTTCCTTGTCGATTTGCTTCCGAGGCGGCAACCGTGCGAGACGGTGTTCGGTTACTCCTCGACCTGTGATCCGACGATTCTTACCGGAGTCATGCCGGACGAGCACGGGCATTTCTCCTGCTTCGTGAAGGCGACGGATGGTGCGAGTCCGTTCCGGAAACTGGGTGCCCTCTCGTTTCTGCCCCAGCGACTGGTCGGATACCATCGAGTGCGCCACTACGCGAGTCGCGCACTAGCGAAAGTGCTGGGCTATTCCGGCTACTTCCAGCTTTACGGGGTGCCGTTTGGGGCGCTGCCGTATCTCGATTACACCGAGAAACTGGATATTTACGAGGCGGGAGGAATCCTTGGTGGGCAGGAGGCGATCTTCCGCCATTGGGAGCGAAGTGGCAAGGCGTGGACCCGTTCGGACTGGCGGGCTGGGGATGATGCCAACATTGCCGCCATCCGGTCCGAGCTTGAAAAGGGGGACGTTGAGCTCGCGTATCTCTTCACGGCCAAACCGGACGCGCTCATGCATCGTCACGGCACTTGCGGAGCCGAGGTCGATGCCGGATTTGGGAAACTCGAACGGGATATTCGGGATCTTCATCATCTGGCCGTGAAACGGTATGCGACCGTCCGTTTCCACGTCTTCAGCGACCACGGCATGTCGGACACAATAGAGGTATCCGATATGATGCCGCGCTGGCAGCGGGAACTTCGTGGCAAATACGGGCGCGACTATGTGGCCGTGTGGGATTCGACGATGGCGCGTTTCTGGTTCAATGATGAAACTTGCCGGAGCGAAGCCATGGACTGGCTCCGTGCGCAAGCGGAAGGACGAATTGTGAGTGAGGAAGAGTTGCGGCGTTGGCGCTGCTGGTTCGATGATGCCCGCTACGGAGAAGTGTTCTACCTTCTGCCGCCAGGTTCCCTATTCGCCCCCTCTCATATGTGCCAGGGCTACGTGGCGGGAATGCACGGCTACGAGCCCGAACACGAGGACTGCGATGCGTGTTGGCTGACGAACGCCGAAAGCCGGATGCCGACACGGCTCGACGGAATCTTCCGAGTCATGCTCGAGGCCTGTGGGGAACCCAGCGGCCGAGTGGTTACTGCCACCCGATTGGAAAACGCCCTGTCCTGAACGATTTGCCATGAGATCCATCGCCAGAAAAGTGAAGTCCCTGATGCGGCCGGCGAAACGCTTGCCTACCTTGGAAATGCCTCCTCTCCTCGCGTGTGAAAAGAATACGCTCTACGCTCTTTTCGAGACCGTGACCGCGCACAATGGCTTTCCCCGGGATCGCTTTGATCGGTTTCTCGAGGCAAGGCCCGATCTCCTCGTGGAGTGCCGCGTCGGGGTGGCAATGCTTGATCGTGTTGCGCGCGGGCGCTTCAAGGGACTCCCCTTCGTGAAGCTGACGAGCGACGCCCGGAACTCGGTCATGGATAGGATCTTCCGGAAATACGCCTACCGTTCGAGCCACGCCGCGATTCTGGACCGGCTTGGATTGACGGCGGACAATCTCGATCTTGTCCTCGCGGGTCGGGAGTCCAAATCCCTGCGGCAATTCGTTGTTCGTGAGTTTGTCATGTTCTACTACGACGAACCGGAGGGTTGGCGCGTTGCTGGCTACGAGAAAGCGCGAGGGCATGCCACCGAGGAAGAGGGCGAAGGTGTGATCACGGCGGTGTTCGAGCGGGGGGGGCTCCTCTGGCTCGAACTGGCCGACGGCACAATCGAGGAGTACACCGAGCCGGCGGACGCGTCGGGTGTGACGTTCTGGGTGAAAGGAGGGCGCCAGAAGGCACGGCTATCGATTGAAGTCCTCACCAAAATGAAAACGGCGCAATCCACGCCGCCCAAAACCCCTGCCCCCGCAGGCATCCATGAAGTATCCGCATGAGTCCCGAGCACAAACAGGAATATGATGTCGTCATTGCCGGAAGTGGGCCCATGGGTGCGGTCACGGCGGCGGTGTGCGTGCGTGCGGGGCTGCGCGTGGTCATGCTGGAAAGTGGCGATCATCCGCCCAAGAACCGCTACGCGATGATGGAACGCGCGATGCGCGAGGAAATCGCATGGAAGTTCGAGCCATGGCGCTACGAGACGCACGGGGAAGACTTGCAACTCAACACGTTCGCGATCCGGAAGGTAGGAGGGAGTAGTGTGGCATGGGGAGCGGTGACACCGCGGTTTCTGGTCAATGATTTTCGACTGGCTTCCGAATACGGCGTGGCGGTGGACTGGCCGATCTCCTATGAGGATCTGGAAAAGGACTACGGGAAAGCCGAATGGTTCATGGGAGTTTCCGGTGCGGCGGATGACTCATTCAACGGGCCGCGCAGCTCGCCCTACCCGATGCCAGCTTTTCCGATGGGCAAGACGGATCTCTACGTGAAAAACGCCTGTGACCGCCTCGGCATCGAGGTGCATTCGGTGCCCTCGGCGCGAAACTCGGTAACCTTCCAGGGCCGTTCACGCTGCGTCAACTACGCCATCTGCCGCGCGTGTCCGAACGGTGCGCTCTATTCTTCGGATTACACGGTGCGCGAACTGATGCGGAATCCGAATTTCCGCCTGATCACCGGAGCTCATGTCGCGAAAGTCCTGCTCGGAGACGCGGGAAAGGCCGAGGCGTTGATCTATCACACCGAGGATGGGCGCCAGCACCGGATTGCGGGCGGACGCTTCGTTCTCGCCACGCAGGCGGTGGAGAACACCCGAATTCTCCTGAATTCGAAAACGGACGCCTGCCCGAATGGTGTCGCGAACTCCTCGCGGTCATTGGGGAGTTATCTGACCGAACATATGAAATTCTATTACCAGGGAGAGGTGCCGGACAAACTCGACCCGCACCTGCGCGGATACGAGACGGCCACGACCCTGCAGTTCCACGATCACGGAGAGCGTGGGGAATACGCGGGCGGGCGCATCCTCATCCGCGAGAATGGAGGCCCATCGCCGGCGCACATCGCGAGCGAGAGTGGATACTGGGGAGATGCGCTTCGCCGCGAGGTCGAGAAGATCTTCGGTCGATTCGTCACCCTGGGGGCCTTCATGGAGCAGTTGCCTTATGCGGAGAATCGCGTGTCCCTCTCGTCCAGCCAGACCGATAAGTTTGGACTGCCGGTGGCGCGGATCGACTTCAAACTTATGAAGGATTACGAGAAAAGGGGATTCAAGGTGATGTCGAAGACGATCAAGCGGATCTATCGGGAGATGAACGCCCGCAACGTCCGTCTCGTGCTGGAACCCTCGGTGAGCGGCCACTACATGGGGTGCCATCGCATGGGGGTGAATCCGGCGACCTCCGTGACCGATTCGAAGCTCCGCTGCCATGACGTGGAAAACCTCTATCTCGCCAGCATCGGAGCCTTTCCGACGGGAGGGATCAGCAATCCCACCCTCACCGGCGTCGCCCTCGCCATTCGCATGGCCGAAAGCATCGTCGGCAATGGGAATCGCGAGGCTGTGGTCCTTGCTTCCTGAATCCCAACACGCACCGATAATCCGATGGAGAAACTTGCCATTCGCGGCGGCACGCCCCTCAGAACGAAGCCCTTTCCGGTCTGGCCGGTGCATGGGGAAATCGAACGCCAGGGTCTTCTCGAAGTCCTTGAGAGCGGTATCTGGAGCGGGATCGGGCCCAAGGAGCGGGCGTTCACCGATGCGTTCGCAAACTTTTCCGGTGCCAGTCACGGACTCGGTGTCGCCAATGGCTCGATCAGCCTTGAACTCGCGCTGCGCGCCCTGCGTGTCGGGCCGGGCGACGAGGTCATTGTGCCCGCCCTTACCTGGCTGGCAACGGCGTGGGCGGTCCTGCAGGTGGGCGCGCGACCGGTATTCGCCGATGTCTGCCCGTCGACGTGGTGCCTGGACCCGTCGCAGGTGCGGGCGAGGATAACGCCGCGAACCAAGGCCATCCTTCCGGTTCACCTCTACAACCAGATGGCTTCGATGGGCGAGTTGATGGAGATCGCGCGGGAACATTCGCTCGGAGTGATTGAGGATTGTGCCCACGCCCACGGGATGCAGATCGAAGGAAAAGGAGCGGGAACCATCGGCCACGTAGGCTCTTTCAGCTTTCAGTCCAGTAAATCGATGACGGCGGGTGAGGGGGCCGTCTTGACTACCAATGACGCGTGCCTTGCCGAGGAACTGGCGGGTCTGCGGAACTGTGGGAGACCACTGACTCCCGAGAGTGGCGCGACCTTCGGGAGCAACTACCGGATCACTGAATTCCAGGCCGCCGTCTTGCTTGGACAACTCTCGCGTTTCCCGGGCCAGCTTGAGCGGAAAGCAGCGAATCTCCGTCACTTCCGTGAACGAATGCGCGATATCGCGGGGATTGTTCCGACTCCTGTGAATCCGAAGCTGACCCGGGATGGCTTCTATGCGGTTTCCCTGCGCTATGACGCCTCCGCCTTCGGTGGCACACCGCGAGACGTCTTCATAGAAGCGTTGCGAGCGGAAGGGATTCCGATGGAATTCACTTACGAGACCGTCTACGAGGCGTATCTTTGGAAGCCGGGGGCCACTCGTATTCGCTGTGGAGCGGGCGAGTCTCCCGAGGAGATGCTCGGTTTCGGATCGGATTGTCCGGTCTCCGAGGATATCTCGCGGAACTCGGGGATGAAACTTCTTCATCATGTTTTCCTCGGAACGCGAGAGGATGTCGACGACGTGGTGGACGGGATCGCCAAGGTCGGATCACATTGCGATCAGCTTCGCATGCATTCCCTGAAAACCATGGCCCGGAAGAAAATCCGAGGCCTGCTCAACGCCGTTCGGTCACGATCCTGATGGTAGAACCCACCTACGCGAAGCTTCTGGTTCCCCTGTTTGGCTACGCCATCCTCGCACCGCTGGGCGGAGTACTTGCAGCCCCAAGTCGGTGGGCTCAGGGAGCGTTGTTTTTCGGAATCATCTTCCTTCAGTGCATCAAGGCATCGACGCTCGGGGTGATGTTCCATTCGATCGAATGGTACCGGGGACACACCAAAGGATTCGAGTTCACTCTCGTCGATATGCTCTGTATCTCGCTTATTGTGGCGAGTTTTCTCAGTCGGCCGAAGTCTTTCAAATTCCTTCCGCCAGGCCTCGTTTTCTATCTCCTTTTCGTGGCGGTTGCGGGGATGACGATTCGGAACGCTTACGAACCCCTTTATACCTTGATGGCGATCGTTAACTTCGCCAAAGCCTCCCTTGTCTATGTCGCCGCCTTCAACTTCATTCGTTCGCGGGACGATCTCCGTGTTCTTTTCCATGCGATGGCTGCGGCACTCATGGTGGAGTGTGTTTTCGTCTTGAAGCAGAAATACCTCGGGGGTGCCTTTCAACCGACGGGCCTTTTCGACCATCAGAATTCGATGTGCATGTGGGCGTATTTCTATTGCATTCCGCTTTTCGCGGTTTCCTTGTCCAGGGAAACGAAACCGTTTGATGCCGCCGTTTATCTTTTCGGAGTTGCGTGTGGAAGTCTTGCTGTGGTGAGTGCCCTCTCGAGGGGGGCATTGGCGGCGCTCGTTTCTGGATTGGTTGCCGTGCTTTTTCTCGCCTTCTTATTCGGCGGTATCACACGGCGGAAAGTCGCCATCGTTGCCCTCGGTTGCGTTTTTGGATCGGTGGTGCTCTACAGGGCTTCGGACAGCATCATCGAGCGCTTCCAAGCGTCGGGTGATGTGGGGAATCCGGAGGGGGATTTCCGTGTGCTCCTCAACCGGGTTTCCAAGCAGATGCTGGAGGATACAGGGACGGGTGTGGGGTGGAACAACTTCAATGTCGCGAACAGTCGTCCTTACAAGCGCTATAGCTATTTCTATGAGGAATTCTATGGAGGCCAGGGGCATTCCCGCGATCCCCGGTATTACACCAGGAATGCGAACACCGAGAGCCTCTATTGGATGTACCTTGCGGAAACAGGCTACCGTGGATTCTTTGCCCTGATCCTTTTCATGGGAATTACGTTGTGGTGGGTGGCGCGATCATTCTGGCAGCGAGGCGAACGGCGGGACTCGCTCGCCGGATTTTTTCTGCTCGGGCTCATGGTGACATTGCTTGAGCTTTATACGCACAGCATGATTGAGAGGGTGCTCACACAGACGAACAACCTAGCATGCTGGCTCGCTTTCCTCGGTATCGCGGCTCATTTCGAACAGGCGCGACGGGAAAGAATCCGGCCGCGCCGCTATGAACGCTACCATCTCTACTGGCGGCTTTTCCGGGAATACTTTCTCAAGGATGGTCGTCGCGGCTTACCGGCCCGTTTCCGAATCTGAATTCACTCCATGGCCAAGATCGACTGGAAGAAGAACTTTGTCCGCAACGCCCTGAGCAGTTATGCCTCGACGTTTTGTTCGCTGGTGCTCGGGCTCTTCATGTTCCGCTATCTCTTCGGGAGCTGGAATGAGGCCGAGTTCGGGTTCTGGGTCCTCATGTGGTCGCTCTTCGGCTTTGGCGTCGTTCTTGATCTGGGGCTCGGGCTCAGCGTGCAGAGGACGATCGCCGAGAAGACGGCCACCGGTGATTCCACTAAGATGAACCGGGTGGTGGCGACGGTGTTCTGGGCCTTTGTCCTCCTGTCGGCGGGGATCTTCCTCGTCGGCGTTTTCGTACGGGAACCCGTGCTCTCACTGCTGAAGATTCCTCCCGAATACCAAGCGGAGATCTCCCGTGCCTTTATTATCTTCGCGGCGGGTCTGACGCTTCTCTTTCCCTTCGGCATCTTCGGGGAAATGCTTCAGGGCATCCAGCGCCTCGATCTCACGAATTGGATTCGCACCGGCACCGCGATCACGAATTTCATCGCGGTGGGCGGATCGGTCGCGCTGGGGTTCCGCTTCAGCAATGTCATCCTCGTTGCGATGGGCATGGCCCTGCTTCCGGGATTGCTCTCCGCTTGGTTTGCGTTTCGCCATATCGAGGGACTCTCGCTTCACCCTCGCCACTTCGACTGGAGGCAGATGAAGGCCCAGCTACGGTTTTCGCTTTCCGCCTACTTCGTTACCGTGAGCGACCGCGTCATCCAACAGAGCGACCGCATTATCGTCGGCACCTTCCTCGGCGTCGGCTCCGTCGCCCTCTATCAGTCGGCGGCCAAGATCGGGGAGATGCTTCGTTTCGCCGCCCTCCACATCGAGGAGATGCTTTCGCCCGCCGCATCCCACCTTCGTGCGTGCGATGACACAGCAGGTCTGCGGGATCTGCTTTTGCGCGGTTCCCGATTCAATTTCGTTTTCGTGACTCCGCTCTATCTTCTGGCGGCGGTCCATCTCGATCCGCTGATCCGCCTTCTCACCGGGATGGCGACCCTCCCGGGTGAGACGTGGTGGATTGGCCAGCTCCTGCTCTTTTCGATCTACAATGCCCAGATCTCGATCAACTGCGCGCGCAGCGTGCTGGTCATGAGCGGGCACGAGAAATCCCTTTTCAGGATCTGCCTCCTGCAGGCCCTGACCAATGTTGCCTTAAGTATCGCCTTCGTTGGCGGCTTTGGCACCCTCGGCGTCGCGGCCGGTACCGTGGCGTCGAGCGTCCTTTTCGGTTGGGGCGTCATCGTTCCCACCATCCTCCGCACCCTGAAGATCGGCTTGGGTGAATATGTCGGCTTCCATTTCCGGGGAGTATTGCCCGGTTTCGCCATCTTTGGGCTCATCCTCGTCCCCCTGACCTGGTTCTTTCCCATCGCGACCGGCGGCAGCCTGATTTTCGCCATCGCCTGGCGGGGTATGATCGTGATGGCACCCACTCTCTTCTTCAACTACCGTGTCTTCCGCACGACATGGCGGGAAGTTTAATCTTGAAGCTTTCTGCAAGGTGCGGGGCTTCCCCGAAGCACGAGCGCTCTTTCCGCAATGAAGCAGAAAGGAAATCCGGAACCGGTGCAATCGCGGCAGGACCGTGTGATTCATCTTGTCTTTCCACGTAACTTGTCGTTGGGCGATGACGCTTTGGTCGTCGAGCAACCTGCGGGACTCGCATGGTTGTATCTTGGGAAGTGCGTGTGATTGAACGCAGGCTGGAGCGGACGTGGACGAGACATGTCTCAATGCGGCCATCCGCTGGCCTCGATCCGCTTCAACTCGGCGTCGATGGCCTCGCCCTCGTAGAATGACAGCCAGCCGCGAAGGGTACGTTTTTCACCGGCCGGGCAGTCGGGGAATTTGGGGTCGGAGTGGAGGCAAGGGCAGGGCGCGTTCGCCCACGCGCGGTCGCAGGGATCCCAGGCGGTGATGATCCAGCGTTTTCCATTCTCCGAATGACACGCGACGTAGGAACCAACGATCTTCTTGTTGTTGTTCGACTGCGTGGCGAAGCCCTTGGCGGCTTTCAGCATGACACAATTCTGCACCCGCAGGTCGGTCAGGGTTTCGTCCGTGCCGTTGAGAAGCCACATCTCCATCCGCACCGCTGCCTTCTCCGGAATGACGCGTGTGCCGAAAACGATCCCGTTCGGCAGCCGGCGTTCAGATTCGAGAACGCCGTCGGGTAGGCGTGACCATTCGAGTTTCGGCAAGGTGATGCCGGCTTTCGTCCAGAGCGTTTCGACGTGGGTGTGGGCGAGATAGGTCAGGCCAAGGTTCGACCAGAGGGCTTCCGGAATATCGACGACGACATAACTTGAATCGTCCCATGGAGTGAAGACGCTGATCTTTGTCTCCCGCTGGGGATCGACCGCCCCGTCGAGGAAGCCGATGCGCGGGTGTCTTCCTCCGGGATAGGGAAGGACGAGCAAGGGCGCGTCCGGTGGGCGCTCGGGGCGGGTCGCTTCGGAAATGCCGAGGCGTTGCAGGTCGTCTGTGAGGGTGTCGGGGGCAAGACCAGTCGCGGCCGTCATTTCCTCCATCGAGAAGCGATGGTGCCAGACCATGTTCCGGAGCCAGAAAGCGAGCTCCGCGGCCGAGGACGGCGGGCGAGCCTCCTTTGTCTGATCCTGGGCGGAGAGGGAAAGGGGCATTCCGAAAAGCAAGGCGAGAACGAAAGCCAGCGGGCGGGGAATCATGGCGCGATGATGGGGAAGGCGCTCCGGAAACACAATCTCATTGTTCGGTGAAATACGAGACTCCCGTGGCGGAGTTCCGTCGCCGGGCCCTTTTCGTGGCTGGAAGGCGATCGATGATTCCGTTGTTACCTCATGCCTGTTTTTTGGAGGTGCTTTCAACGTCGGGCTAGGGCATTGTGTTGGGATGAGTTCTCGATTGCTTGCCGTCGTCTTGCCTGCCGCCATGTTTGCCGCGCTGATGCCGGCTCTCCCGGACGACTGTCTTTCAGCGGAGGAAATCACCGCGAAGGCGGCGCCTCCGGCCTGGTCGTTTGTCCAGATGTGCGACACCCAACTCGGGATGGGCGGGTACGAGCACGATAAAAAGACCTTCGAGCAGGCGGTGCGGCAAATTAATGATACAAAGCCCGATTTCGTCCTGATCTGCGGGGATCTCGTACAGGCGGCGAAGGAAAAATCGTGGAGGGACTTCAAGCGGATCCGGTCTGGCTTCGTGGTTCCATGCCATTGTGCGGCGGGCAACCATGATGTGGGGAACGAGCCGACGGCCGAGTCGCTGAAGGTTTACCGGGAGATGATCGGGCCGGATTACTACACGGTGGAGCACAAGGGATATACGTTCGTGATCGCGAACACGCAGCTTTGGAAGGCACCGCTTGCGGGCGAATCGGAGAGGCATGACGCCTGGTTTCAGGAGACCCTCGCGACCGCGAAGCAGAAGGGGAGTCCGGTGGTCGTGGTGGTGCACTATCCGCTCTTTCTGAAGAACCCGGACGAGAAGGAAGAGTATTTCAACCTACCGGTGGTGAAGCGGAAGGAGCTGCTGGCGCTTTGCGAGAAGAACGGGGTGGTCGCCTTTTTGGCCGGGCACACGCATAAGCTGGTCATCAACGAATTCAACGGGATCCAGCTGGTGAACGGAGAGACGACGAGCAAGAACTTCGACAAACGACCGATGGGATACCGCTGGTGGGATGTGAGTGCGGAGGGAAAATTGCGGCATCGTTTTGTAGAGGTCGAGGGCTTCAAGGATACGGATGTCCGGATCGGGGGGCGACCGGGTAAGCCGTAGGAGGGTTCCCGTCGCGTCTCCCCGGCGCGCGAAAATTCTAAGGTCTCGTCGTCTGGCGCGTTCTATTTCTATCCTGGAACGACCGAAAACCCCGCCTATTCCCATGCAAACGATCCTGCGCCTCCTTCTGGCAGTCCTTGTCCTTTTCTATCAAACCGCGATGGCGCAGCAGGCCTCGTTGAAGGAAACGGGCGATATCGGGCGGGTGATGGATGTGCAGGGAGTGGCGAGTGTGCGGGCAAAGGGAGGGAACCGCTGGTCGCTGGCGACGGTGGGCTTTCCGTTGAAGCCGGGGGACTGGGTGCGGACGGATGTGCGGGGGGCGAATGCCCTGTGGTTGCGGCTCTCCGGGGGCGGGGAAATCGTGTTGGGGCCGGGGACCTTGATGGAGGTAAGCGACGGGGGCTCGGTGGGATTCACCTCGGGCGAGATCGAGGCCACGGCGGGGAAAACGGGGGATCTGGTCATCCTGCCGTCGGAGGGAAAATCGTTCGCGATCCGCGACGGCGACCGGAAGGTCTTCCGCCGTCCCGACGGGCGCGGGGTGCAAATCCTGGAGAAGGATCCGAACTGGTTGCTGGGTTTCAAGGGGGCGGTGACGACGGAATCGATGGGCTCGCTCCTCGCGACCATCGACGGCCGGAACACGCCGCTGACCCTCGGCTACCACAAGGTGACGGTCGACATCCGCGACCAGATCGCGCGCACGGTCATCGAGGAATCGTTCGTGAACCACACCGACGGGCGGCTGGAGGGCGTCTTCTATTTTCCCCTGCCGCAGGACGCGTCGATCTCGGGCTTCGGGATGTGGATCAATGGCGAGTTGGTCGAGGCGGACGTGGTGGAGAAGCAGCGGGCACGGGAAATCTACGAGACGATCCTCCGCGAGCGGCGCGATCCGGGATTGCTCGAATGGACGGGCGGGAACATCTTCAAGGCGCGGGTTTTTCCGATCCTCCCGCATTCGGAGAAACGGATCAAGATCACTTACACCCAGGTGCTGCCGCTGAGGAAGGGCGCGTATCGCTACCGCTACGCGCTCCAGAGCGAGATGCTCCGCGAGAATCCGCTACGGGAGCTTTCGGTTAATGTCAGGGTCAGCTCGGCCTTGCCGATCACCGGCTTTTCCTGCGGGACGCATCCGGCGCGGGTCGAGCACACGGCGCACGCGGCGCAGGCGGAATTCACGGCGCAGGAATACACGCCGGATATGGATTTCGAGCTCGACATCGCGGTCGATGCCTCGGCCTCGCCGGTGGTGGTGATCCCGCATCGTCGCGGGGAGGACGGGTATTTTCTCGCACTGGTGACGCCGCCGGGCGGCGAGGGCGGATGGGAGAGCGAGCGCGGGTTGATCCCGGACGGCGATCCGATCGATCTGGTCCTCGTCGCCGACACCTCGGGATCGATGGACGCGACGGCGAGGGCGAACCAGGAGGCGCTCATCGGGGCGCTGCTTTCCTCGCTGGGGCCGAACGACCGCTACGAGCTGGCGACCTGCGACAATGAAGTGCGGTGGTTCAAGCCGGGGGATGGTGTGGAGGGTGAAGGCGAGATCCTGGCGGCACGCGACTGGGTGGCCGCCAGGACCTCACTCGGGTGGACGGATCTGGACAAGGCCTTCGCGTCGGTGTGCGAACGGGTGAAGGGGAAGGCGAACGCGCACGTCCTCTATATCGGTGACGGGGTGCTCACCACCGGTGATGCCGATCCGGTTGCCTTCGCGAACCGGCTCCAGCGCCTTTGCGGGGATTGCGGCGCGACTTTCCACGCGGTCGCTCCGTCGAGCCGCTACGAACCGGGGGTGTTGAAGGCGATCGCGGCCATCGGCGGTGGTTCGCGCAGGCGGATTGAGGGCTCGGACACGGCGGCGACGGTCGCGGGCGCGTTGTTGGCGGAGATCGCGCGGCCGGGGCTGCGGGATCTGAAGGTGGACTTCACGGGCCTGCGCGTGGCGCGGGTTTATCCGGAGTTCCTGCCGAATCTCCCGGCGGGCGAGCAGCAGATTGTCATCGGGCGCTATCTTCCGGAAGGGAAGGAGCAGCGGGGTGAGATCGTGGTGACGGGGCGGCGGAACGGGCGCGAGGAACGTTTCACCGCGCCGGTGGCGGTGGCGGACGCGGAGTCGGGGAATTCGTTTATCCCGCGACTGTGGGCGCGGATGTATCTCGACGTGCTGCTTGAACAAGGCACGGCCCAGACGATCCAGGACGAGATCGTCGCCCTTTCCGAGGAATACAAGATCATGACGCCCTACACTTCTTTTCTCGTGCTCGAAAGCGACGAGGATCGGGAGCGTTTCAAGGTGAAGCGGCGCTTCGAAATGCGCGATGGCGAGCGCTTCTTCGCCGAGGGACGCGACGCCGCGCAGGAGGAATTACTGGCCAAACAGATGCGCCTGGCCGGGAGCTGGCGGATGAATCTGCGGCGTGGGTTTCTGGGGGAGATCTCGATGATGGGGCGAGAGGATTACAGGGAGTCCCTGCAGGAGCGGATGGTGACGCTCGATTATTCGGGGCCCGTCAGCGGCCCGTGGGGCGGGCGTGGTGGGGGATATGGTGGAGGGGTAAATTTCGGAGCCGGCTTCTCCACGCGGAGTCAGTTGGTGGGATTCAAGGATGCGGGGCGCGTGGACTACTTCGATGCCCTCAGTTTGGATTCGGCAAGCGAGGGCTGGGATGACTCGGGACGGGATTTTGAGAGTGACGCGCCGTGGGGTGATGCGGAGATGAAGGA